>JBHHXF010000221.1:0-6337 GCA_046756905.1 Anaerolineae bacterium
CAGGCCCCTCGTCAGGCTCGGGACGATGCTCGGGAGGGACCTCAGGACGTCGCTCAGGACAGGTTCCGCAACGAAGGAATCTCCCTGCTGCAGGTAGGAACTTGCTTCGCTCACGCTCGTAATGACATCAGCGTGACAACTTGTTAGTGCACCCCCAGCCAGGGACTATCACCGCCGAAGGTGTGTCGGCCGAGCGACATCGCGATTGCTGCGACAGGCGTATGGTAAAGGAATCATTCTTACTGCGCAGATGACGATTCGCCACTACACTAACGGGAGCCGGGAGTGACGGATGCCATGCCGGCGTGCATAACAGCGCGGGGTGCTCAGGCAACCGCCCGCGATCGAATTGGATGATCCCACTAAGGGGGAGGTGAGCTTGTGGAGGGGCTAACAGGGAGCAGGGGTCCCACCCCGGATCAACTGCAACAGATGGAAATACTGGACGGCCTTCCGGCGGATATCCTCGAAGTCGTGGCCGCCAAGCTGTATCCGCGCCACTTCTCGGAAGGGGAGGAGATATTGGTCGAGGGCAGCCTGGGGGACGTCATGTACTTGATCGAGGCCGGCAACGTCCGTCTCGGCTCCGACATCGGCCTGGAGCGCGAGACGCTGGCCGTCCTGGGGCCGGGCGAGCACTTCGGCGTACAGGCGCTCCTGGAAAACGGGCGACAATACGCCTGGACGCGCGCCGAAACGGACGTGGATGTGTGGGTGTTGTACAAACCGGATTTCGACACCCTGCTGGCTGAGTATCCTCCAATCTATGCCAACATCAGCAAGTCGCTCAGCAGGCGCCTGGCAGAAGCAGATCAGGTAGTGGACCCAGTAGCAGCATCGCCCGCCGCGTTCTCCATGGTAAAGCTCATCAAGGAAAACTGGCATGCTTATGCTGCTTTCGGGCATCTGGCCATGCTGCGAATGTTGCTAGGCGCAGTATTCATTACAACAGCTTTTGAGAACCTGCACAAGGGACTCTATGGCCCGGGCTTCCAGTCCTTCGTAAAGGGCTGGGCAACCGGCAATCCGATTGGCCTGTATCATACATTTCTTGAGAGCGTAGTGATTCCCAACTGGCAGGTTTTCGCGACAGTCCAGTTGATTGTGGAACCCATTGTCATGGGACTTTTCCTGCTGATCGGGTTGTTCACCCGCGCCAGCGCGTTTGTGGCGGCGTTTTTCGTTGCCAACCTTTTCATGGCCAGCCTGGGGAAGGAGTGGCCGTGGACCTACCTGGTGATCCTCGGCGTGTTGCTGGCTTTGATCGCCAGCCGAGCGGGGCGCTGTCTGGGCGTGGATCAACTTCTCGCTGAGCGTTATCCGAACCCTCGAATACCTCTGTGGTAAGCGACAATGATCTCCGAGCGTGTGTTCAGGTATTGGGATAGAGTCGCCGGCCAGCCGACATTCCACATCGGGCTCGGGTTGCTGCGCGCCGTCTACGGCGCGTATTGGCTGTATGCTGCCTCCTGGAAGGTTCCCCCTGACTTCGGCCAGGCCGCCGGCACCGGGCTGTGGCGCTGGATCAGCCAGGGAGATCAATTCCCCACCTTCTCCTGGTACCACGGGTTTCTGGAGAGCATCATCATCCCACATTTCAATGCCTTCGGCTACCTGGTTTTGCTCACTGAGCTGCTCATCGGCCTCTCCTTGTTCCTGGGAGCCTTCACACGGCTGGGAACAGCCATCGGGTTGTTCATGTCTGCCAACATCACGCTGACGGTGACAAACGTGCCGGGGGAGTCGATATGGTTCTATGTGACGTTGATCGGCCTCCACCTGCTGCTCGGAATCACGAGAAGTGGTCGGTTTTTGGGGTTGGACGCAGGACTGGCGCGCAGGTTGGCCAGCGCGGCGGCGAACGGCAGTAGCGTGGCCCGACTGCTGGTGGGGCTGACGTGAAAAGCTGGATCATGGGAGTAGCAAGATGGTAGTCCGACTGGGCCTGGCGGTAGCCAGTACGCTCATCAGCTTGGCTGCACTCTCAGTCGGATTGTTGTCACAGGGGCGGCAATCCTCGGCCGCGCCTCTGGCGATCATCAGCGAAGGTGTGGCGCACGTGGGGGCGGATGCCTGGCGCCAGGCCGGCCTGCGTGGCCAGGGCGTCAAGGTCGGGGTGCTGGATGCCGGCTTTAGGGACTACGAAAAGCGCATCCAGGAGGGGGAGCTTCCCTCAGACATCATCACGCACACATTTCGCACCGTGGGCGGGTTCGGGGCCGGCGACGAACACGGCACGGTCATGGCAGAAATCGCCTTCGACTTTGCCCCAGAAGCTCAGTTCTACTTCGTCAACATGCTGCCCACCGATGTGAGCCAGTTTGGCCAGGCAGTAGATTGGCTAATCGAGCAGGAGGTAGACATCGTTCTCTATGGCCGAAACTGGCTTGTAGGCAGCAGCGGGGACGGCCGCGGCCCTGTGACGGCGGAGATCGACGAGGCCAGACAAAACGGTATCCTGTGGGTGAGCAGCGCCGGCGACGCAGCCCAGCGCCACTGGGAGGGGGAATGGCAGGACCTGGATGGCTGCCCGCCGGCCCTTGATCCCCTGGGATCGGGCGGCGGCTGCCTGGATTTCGCCCCTGGCGACAATTGGAACGGCATCCCGAATGTTTTGGCGGGGCAACTGATCTCCGTGGGCCTGATATGGGATGACCGCTGGGAACAGAACGCTGAGATTAACTACAACCTGGCACTTTCTTTTCATGAGCAGCCGCCGGATTGGATTTCCAGCCAGATACCGGGCGCCTTCGGCTATCCCGTCGAGCAGATCGATGCGACGGTCCGCGACGATGGCACCTACAGCGTGGCCATCACGCGGCCGCCCGAAGAGACACGATCGACGCAGGTAGAGTTGTTCATCGGCTGGGACCCCAACCTGAAGCTGGAGCGGCAAGTCATCACCAGCAGCATCATGACGCCCGCCGATGCGCTGGGCGCACTGGTGGTAGGCGCTGCCGATTGGCGCGATGACGGCTTGGAGGCATCCAGCTCGCGTGGACCAACGAACGACGGGCGCATCAAGCCAGACCTGGTTGCGCCGGATGGGGTCCGCACCGTGACGTATTGGATACCGGAGGAGGGTGTAACCTGCCCCCAGCCAGGCTCAGGCGCTTGCGGAACAGGTGTGGCGGCGGCGCACGTGGCCGGCGCGGCCGCCCTGGTGAAGTCAGCCTTTCCTTCGTTCGCCGCAGACGAGATCGCGGCCTTTCTGCGAGAGCGAGCTCTCGATCTGGGTTCGCCTGGTGCAGACAACGAGTATGGAGCGGGCCGGCTTCAGCTTGGACGACCGCCGGGCCAGGCGACAGTCACACCAACCGCTACGGGCCAACCACCGACCCCCACGCCTACCGCTACGATTTCGCCGTCCCCTACGGCGACGACAACGCCTTCGGTGCGGCATTACCTGCCGGCAGTCATGACGTCAATCGGCCCGGCTGACGAGTGAGGGATAAGAACACGGATTGCTCGGATATTCGGATTCCGTCGCTCAGAATCCGAATATCCGAGCAATCCGTGTTCTTCATTCGCTGGGCCCGGTCGGCACCGCCGGCACTGCCAACACGAGAGGGTTCTCGTTTCCCGCTCCGTCCACCGCTGTGACAGCGAAGTAGTAGCGGATACCGTCTTGCAGGGGGATCGCCCGCTCCTCGCCCTGGGGCGGTCGCAACATCTGCGCCGGATAACGTTTGATCATCGCTTCCAGCTCGGTGACAGGCTCCATCTCCGCCACACTGACGAACGGGAGCGTGGAGACGTAGACCCGATACCCCATCACATCCCCGGCGCCGGCAGCATCGTACGCCGTCCAGTCCAGGGAGACAGTGCCTCCCACGCGGGCATCCGTCGCCACCACGGGCACGAGCGGCGGGGCATCGTTGTCATCGGGAAGGTCGATCAGGCGCAGGTTGTCGTAGTACAGCGTCTGGCCGGCCTGTGGCCGGAAGATGGCGACCCAAAGGTGATGGATGTCTGCGAGATCGACGCCGGCAGTAGCCGCCTCCCGCAGCGGGAAGAGCAAATACCCCTCCGAGACCCCATCCACACGGAACGGGTACAGTTTGACGGGCGAGTAGCCATCGTTGGCGACACCCAGTTCCCCCTCGATCGGGCCGGTGTGCGGGTTGTAGACATCGAAGGCCACGTATTCGTGGGCGGACCAGTCGTGAGGGACCAGGCTGATCCCGTCGGGGATTCGCAAGAGGGACGCGAACTGGAAAGGGTAGTTTCCAGCCGTCTCCCCGGTGTAGATCGCCTGGCCCGAAAAGGAGCCCTCGGTGGCATGGAGGGCCGAGCGCGCCATACCCACGGCGGCCGGCGGCGAAGCAGCCCAGCGACCGTGCCAGCCGTTCTCATCGGATCCCACCGTGGCCTCAATGGGCGTCTCAAAACCGTTAATCAGGCGTGTCGAAAAGACGGGCAGAACAGTCAATGGCCGGGCAGCGGAAAAGTCGCTCGTTTCGCCCGAGACCGCAACGCTGGCTACCCGCCAGTACCAGCGTCCGGCTGCCAGGGGCACCGGCAACGTGTGTACCGGAACTGGGATTTGGGGAGAAGCGAGGGTGTCTTGTGGTGGGAAGAGGGGATCTGGCGCGATCTGTAAGACATAGGCTGCCGCGCCGGCCGCTGGCCGCCACACAAAGGTCTGAGGCACGGCTAGGGTATCGGACACCGCATCGTGCTCCGGCCACAGGGGGAGTGGAGGCTCCGGCAACGTGGCCGGCTGGGCCAGAAGCAGGTCGTAGATATTGCCATTGGTTCGCGTCATGCGCTGCACAAGAGGCTGGTATGGCTCGTCGCGCACCGTGACCAGCCCGTAGTTGCTGTCCTCGCCGTCGAAGCGGCCGGCCACCGGCTCGTCGGCATGCTCGAACCAGTGGGCGCCCACGATGTAGCGCTTCTCGGTCATCGCCTGGAGGTAGAACCGATAGCCCTGGGCGCGCTCTGCCTGGGTCGCAACGTCGGCAACGGCTCCCCCGGAGTTGGGAAGCCCGCTGTCCTGCGCCCGGTAAGAGAATTCGCTGATCAGAAAGGGCTTACCCGCAAGGGCGTGGTAGTCGTCAAAGCGCTCAAAGCCCCAGATGTCCGCACTGTCGTAACGCCGGCCATCATGGTACAGGTTGATGCTGAGGGCGTCGCAGTGCTCTCCCGCGGACGACACGACGGGGGCCGGCGCGGCGCGGTTAAAGCGCGTTCCCAGGATTAGGTGATGCGGGTCGCGGGTGCGGACGGCGAGGGTTGTGACGGCGAAATAGCGGTCCGCTACAATCCGCAGAAACGCCTTTTTGTCGGCCACGATCACGCCGTTTAGGTTGGAAATAGTCTGGGCGTTGATGACGCTCGATGCTTCCTCGCCCAGCCAACTGGTGAACGCAGTGCCCCAGGCATCGTTTAGCGCGTCAACGGTCCCGTAGCGCAGCACGAGGAAGTCCTCCACCCAGGCTCGCTTGCCGGCCCACTCACGGTCCTGGGCGATAAAATCGTCCACGACCGTCGGTCCGACCTCGTCGGGGTCCCAGTTGAAATCCGTGCCCTGATACCAGTGCAGTTCATTGTCGAGGAAATAGCCCAGCAGCCACGGATCCGTGGTGGCATCCTCGAAGATGGTGGCCTGGACTGCTTCGGCCACAGCGGTGGGGAACTGCGGGTCGAACACGTCGGCGAAGTTGTCGTTGACGGCCGGCACCCCGCGAGCGATGATGGCCGGCGTGATTTCCAGAATGATCGTGTAGACCATCTCCTGGTGATTTGTCGATGGGCCGCTCCATGCGCCGAGGGTGTTGAAACCCCAGTCCCGCAGGCGGTTGACCACGGCCGCGGCCCAGCCGGCCTCGTCGCCATACTTGCGAACCACACTCTCGCGATATGTGGAGAGCGGCGGATTGGGCTGCGAGCTTACGTTGTCCACGCCCAAGGAAAAAAAGACATTTCCCAGCGGATCGACTAGCCACCATCGGCCATCGAGCTGTTGCGTGTGGAAGTAGCCGCTCGACGTTGCTCTTAGCCGGCGATAGCCGCCATAACGATCCAGAGCCGGCGATGGCGGCAGCGTCGAGGCATCCGCATTTCTGGCCGCCAACGGCAAATACAATCGTGGGGAGGAGGACTGCGCTCCACGCACGCCAACGACGGGGCCTGGCGGAGATGAGAAGAGGGTCGTGACCAGCAGGAAGCCGACGCACGACCAACGCCGGGCGGCGGACGCCAGATGCACCCTACTTGCTGCAAGTCCCTGATTGCCTGTCATTCCTCATTCGTTACTACTCAGCCTTCCTGATGTCGGCGGTTGATGAACCTTGAGAAAATAATCCGGTAACAGCGCACTGCTTCTCAGCCA
>JBHHXF010000222.1:0-6335 GCA_046756905.1 Anaerolineae bacterium
ACCTTTAGGGTCTAGTCAAGACGCCCTGGGGCCGTGCCAGAACGGTAGGTGGAATTGCATAACACTGACCCGGTCAGCCCGTTGTGTTAGGCGAGATGGAGTATATCGCAATGCGATCGCTGCACGACAGCGGTCGCGTACTGACTGCGAGAACAGTGCTATCACCCGAAAGGGGGCCTGACACGTGAGACGCGTCATACTGGGTGCGTTGGTTCTCATTCTGCTCGGCATCGTGGTCACGAGAGTGACTGTGGCCAGTGATCTCGACGCCCTGTGGATGAGCGAAACAGCAGAGGGATCAGCCCAGACCGATTTTCCATCGGGTATACAAACGGTCTACGTCGTATTTGAATACACCGACTTTGTCTTCGAGAATGTGCGGGTCGTCGTGTCTAACTACAAAGGCACGGTGGTCTTCGAACAGACTCAGACATTCGTTGGTAGCGGGATTGCATCCATTCCCGTTTCAAACGGGCAGACTGCGTTTCCCGATGGGCCGTATGTCACGACGCTGTACTATGCCGGCCAGTACCTCACGCGAGCTGTTGAGTGGACGGTGGGCGGCGTTGATTCGCCGCCTACACCTACGGCGTTTCCGCCAGCCCGCCTGGAGGTGCAGCCGACAGCCCTGACGTTCGCTGCTGTGCAGGGCGGATCGAACCCGTCGACACAGCGCGTGCTCATTTCCAATAACACAGTTCTGGCGTCCGCGTGGCGCGCAACAACGGATGCACCTTGGGTGGAGTTGTCCACCAACAGCGGCCAAACGCCGTTCTTGCTGCACATCGGTGTTGACAACACTGGACTGCCCGCCGGCACATATACCGGTCGCGTCACCGTTACCGCTGACAGCGTTGATGGTAGCCCTCAGAGGGTGGACATCATCTTCACGGTATCGCCGCCCGAAGAGACGACGACGCTGGACGTGCCGACTGTCGCTGCCGGCACAGGATGGGTTGTGAGTGACGAGCCTGGCGGCAACCACTTCGGCCAGGGTGAAATCTGGGTTGGCGTTCAGGCCGGCCAGAAATACCTGGGCGCGGTGCAGTTTGACCTTTCGGAGATTCCCGACGAGTCGAACATCCGGGCCGCGGCCGTAGTGTTGACAGGAGCGCGCTGGGAGGCCGAAGCGTCTGCTGGCGTCTGGGTCCTGGAGGTGCTCAGCGGCGATCTGGCGGATGGGTGGAGCGATCGGAGTTATGCTGACATCGCGACGGCTACCGTCAGGGTAGCGCTGGTGCCGGATCAGGGAGTCGAGAACCTGGGCGCCGGCGTCGAGAATGTCTGGTATCTTGACACCGCAGGTCTGGATATACTAGAATCCCTTGTGCGGGATGTAGATTCGGCTGTGCTGAGGCTGCGCTATGAGCCTCCCGTGGAGGCGGCGGACGAAGGGTTGTTTGTGTGGCAAGCTGCCGGCCTGCTTCGGGTGAATTTTGAGGCGGGAACAGCACCGGTGGCCACAGACACACCGCCCGCTGGCACGGCCACGCCGACGGAGAGCGCGACGAATACGCCGCCCGCCGGCTCGGTCACGCCAACAGCAACGCCGGGTGTGCCGCCACCGCCTCCGCCACCGGGACGCAAGCAACCGCCGGGGGTCACCCTGGCCTGGATGCTTACGTTGCTTGGCGCATTCGGTGCGGTCGTTCAACGACTAGCCAGAATAGAATAATCATCGTCGCCTGCCTCGCCCCAGCAGGCACTATGTGACGATTGCAGGGTCCTCCCTCAGGTAGGGCGGAGGGAGGACTTTTTGCGTCGAAACTGCCCCGTCACAGGGCATGTGATCTGTTGAGATCAGCGAGGAGGGAACGCAAAAAATGGAAAGACGAACCGTCAAGGCGATGATCGTGGCTTTGTGCCTTAGCCTTGCGACAATTGGCATTGCTCTCGCACAGCCGGAATCGCCGCTGGTGGGCATTCCGCATATGTCCGATCAACCGGATGGAGCGGAGGTGCGAGAGTTTCCTGCCGGCACAGACGCGGTCTACCTGGTGTTTGATTACGAAACGGACGGTCCGGTCGAGATTATCGCCGAGATTCGTAGTGAAGAGCAACAAGGCGCGGTGATATTCAACAGCCAGGAAACCTACAGCGGAACCGGCACAGCCAATGTCGAGATCCCTGGGCCGGGGTCGGCAAGTTTCCCGGATGGTGTGTATGATACGATCATCAGATTTGGCGATCAGCGTTACATAACCGCCGGCTGGGAATGGGTCGTGGGTAATGTGCCGCTGCCAGCCGAGGATACGAGCGGTGGACAGCCTCCGATCAGCCCGCCGGAACAGAGCGAGGCCGGCCCACAGGCTGCCGCCGACAGCAGTCAGAGCACCAGCCCGATCCAGGAGGGTGCCCAACAAGCCACCAATGCTCAAACGACGCCCGGCCTATCCCCAGTCATCCTTATCGGTGTCGGCTTTGTCGTGCTTATCCTGCTCGCTGTCATCGCGTGGGCAGTGCGTGGCTTCATGACAGCGGAAAGCTGATCAAGCCGGGCGTTGGCTGTGTCTAGGTTGCGTCCATCGGCAACCGTACCTGGCGCGCTCCTGTCGTTCCTTGCCATCTTTGGACAGGTTGCCATCCTAGTCTGCCTAAGCAGATGGGTTGCCTTTGGCGATGTCTCGGCCCATCTGTATATGAGTACCTCGCCCGGCGGCGAGGAAGTAGCAGCTATTCGATCGGGGACGGCGAAGGCATATGCGGTTGTCAGTTATCAGGACACCTCGCAAACCGAGTTGGAGGTGATAGTCTTCGCGGGCGCAGGGGTCGTACTGTTTGATCGTTCTGACATCTACGATGGCTCAGGGCAAACCGACGTCGAGATTACCGGACAGGACATATTCGCCGGTTACGCGTCGGCGGCGCAGACCCAGTCTGATGAGTTGCAGGAGGCTGAGACTATGGCGCACCAGGCGTCGAGCGCCAGCGCCAAACGTGTTCGTACGGCAAGTGTCATCAACGTTGCAGGTACTCTTGACAGTGTGTTAGCTGCGCTGGAACGTTATTCGTTGTCATTGGAAGAATTGGACCGTCTGGAAGAGGCCCGAGATCTGTTGACTGAAGTCAATACCCTGAGCACGCGGATTATGAATGAAGTCTTGGACGATGATTTGGATCCAGCGATGGATCAACTGGAGGTTTTGGTAATCGATACCGTCGACGCGGTGAGTCGGGCTATGGAAGGTCTCGACACCGAGGCCGAACGGGCCTGGCTTGACGGGTCGTACACGATCCAACTCAAGAGAAATGGCCAAATCAGTGTGGGGTTTGACTGGGAGGTTAGCCCCGATGGCGTAGCAGGAACGCCGGTGGCTCCGTCTCCCACCGCTGCTGCGGAGGCGACGGAGACGCGGCCGCCGACTGCAACGCGGCCACCAACCGCTACACCGAGCCAACGGTTGCTAACCGCCACGTCGGGTCCCACGTCCGTGTCTGCGAGGAGTGCAACGCCGACCACGCCGCCTACCGCGATGGAGCCCCCGCCGGCTGCCGGCACCGCCCCCTCGGGCCCCGTGATCCTGCCGCCAACGGTGACAGCCGCAGCAGTTCCGGTCACCCCCGGGAGCACACCGATCGCGGAAAGCCAGGCCGGCTCCCCAGTGCCGGCGGCGGCTGGGGAGGTCGGTGTGACAGCCACACCGGCTACACAGGCCATGTCGCAGGGTGAGCTCACACCTGAGACAGAGGCTGCGAGCGAGGCTGCTGGACTGCGGCCGCCCCATGTCGCTGCTGAGGCTCCGCTGGCGCCGCAAGAGGTTCGAGAGTGGCCTGTTGCTCGCATACTTGCCCTGATGGGCGCAATCGTGTTCGGGTTGGTGGCGCTGTGGCTACGTGCCCGAATCTAGCTTAGGGACTTGGAAGAAATAAACTATCCCAGTGCCGGCAAGAAGCGAGCGTCGGTTGAGTAGCGAAGCGTATCGAAACCAGCGAGCGGTCCCACGAGCAACCCGCTTGGTCTCGATACATCGCTTCGCTCCTACTCGACCGGCGCTAGATTTGGGACGTTTTCTTCCGTGCCCCTTAGTCGTCCGCATGTAGTTTGTGATAGGCGAAGGTCTCCCGAGTGGCATCCCGCCGGCATGTCATCAGGCGTGGGATACCGCTCGACCAGGAACCTTCGATGATGATAATCCAACTGATGGCGATAGTGACAGAGATAGTGATCGTGAGTAGCCTGCCATCACCATCTGTGTCACTATCCCGCCCACTGCAAACGAGGAGGTAGATATCTAATGAATCGCAAAACTGTGGTTGCCATCGCGGCGCTGCTCGTTCTCCTGTTCCTGATCGGCACGACTTGGGCCGGTTTCGCGGCAGCCACGATTCTACAGCAGTCTGAGCCCCTGGATATCAACGTATGGCTCAGCCAGGCCGAATCCACGGATCCTGTTCGCCGGCTGGATCCGGACACATCGGTAGCGCAGATCGTCGTCCAGTCGAATCTGCGCGACACGGATCCCAATCGCTTCCGGGTTGAAGTGTGGGATGGTGTTGGCATACGGGTGTTTCAATCCGGTGCTTTGCAGTTGCCTATTGGCAGCCACACCGAATCCATCGTGATCACCGGCACCACGGTATTCAACGCGTATTCCAGTTACATCGATTCCGAGGCAACGGCTCTTCAAGAGGCTGTTTCGGATGCCGTTGGAGAGGCCAACAAAACAGACCCCGATTCCTCCCAAGTCCGTAGCTTGACTCAAGATGTGCTGGCCGTGGAAGACAGGCTCAGCAATGGTGTGGGACGAATGCGGGCTTTTGATCTTAGCGCGGACGGTGGTGCAGATGCGGCGTTCGCAGCCGCAGAGACTGCTCTGAGTACGGCCAGCGATCGAGGGAATGAGGCGATTGATCTGCTTGGAGCTGACCCCCTCGATTGGGGTGCAGTTCGCGCGAAGCTGCAGGCTATGGAGACGGCTGCGACGGACGCAACTACGCAGATCGATACAGGGCTTGCGGCAGTAAACGCTAGTGCTGAGCGGAGCTTTCCTCCGACTGGTGTTACAGGTCGTTGCAATCAAAATGCGGTACAACTTCGCGTTGCCGGCAGCGATACAGTCTCCGATGATTTCTGGTGGACGGTCGGAACGCCCGGTGCCCCAGCAAGGCTGACCAATTCTGAGCAGCCAACTGCTGTCGGCCAACTGCGTGCGATCCGAGCCCAGATGTATGCTACTTCGGTTGACGTCGCCGGCGCACCTCACAGCGCAGTCGTGGAGGCTTTGGCGCTCGACTCCCTGTGCGTTCCCGTCCCTGGTGTAACGGTCAACTTCAGCACGCCGGCTGGTTCCATCGTGACAGTGCAGACCCCACAGGTGACAACTGATGCCAATGGTGAGGCTCAGGCAACTATCAATGCCACCAGCGAGATTGGTAACGGTACAGCAACCGTGAATGCCACGGTCGATTCGGTGACTGCCAGTGTCGGCCTTACCGTCATCGGGCCGCCGGCGCTACTCAATCTTCGCCTGGGCGGCTCGGAGGTCGAACGGATTCCCAACTACGGTGTAGAGAGCACGGTTCAGGTTGGAGCCGTGGTGAAGGATTCCAACGGCAATGATGTGGCGGATGGTACACCCGTCCAGTTCTCCATCAACCCACCAGATCACGCGTTTACCGACAGTGGCCAGGTGACAACGGCCGACGGTCAGGCCAGTGCGACCCTGGTGTTCGGCTCCGCCACGGGCACCTATATGATTCGGGCTCAGTCTGGAAGCATCCAAGACGACCAGGAGATCCGGGTGGTAGGCAATCCAACTCAGATAGATGTCGAACCAGATCGCGGCATGGTCAAGGTCAACACACTGAACGTCGATAGCAGGACCATCCAACTGACAGTGACGGTGAAGGACAGCGAGGGCCAGTGGGCACCCGATGGAACTATGGTGGAATTTGAGTTCGTCAATCCAGATGATGCTGACTGGGCCTTCTTCAATTTCCAGCCGGACAACCTGGGTCGTTACAGAAAGCCGATCATCAATGGTCAGACAGTCACTCCTCTCGTTGGCAATCCCACGAATCTGGCGAATCCAAATCAGATGTTGGCGGGTCAACGAGAGATAGAGGTACGAGCGACTGCCACTTACTCCGTGAGTGGTGAAGAGCGAGCCTCGGTCTCGCAAGACATCACTGTCGTCTTGCAGGGTCAGATGGTGTTTCTGCCATTGATCCGCAGGTAACACCGCACTGCGTTAGTGCTTTTCAAACCTGCCTTGAGGCGGATGGATAATGACCCCAGAGATGTGAATAGCGCTTGTAGAGTGCGATCGGAAAAGCAAGTGGGGCCGCCGGAGTAGCCCCCCCGCCCACAAGGTGAGGGGTGGGAATCATGCCCA
>JBHHXF010000223.1:0-6248 GCA_046756905.1 Anaerolineae bacterium
GGTGATTATACTCCGTGCCGACCCTCAGGAACAAATCGCCCGCGGAGGCGCTGATGTGATCCAAATCGCGTGTCGTGCTATAATTGGTGCTGATGACATTGTGGCAGGTTCGTCTTATCCCTGGAGGTTCCCATGGCCAAACGAAGGAGGCGACGCCGGGGGCGGGCGCGCCCGCGCTCTGCGCGGCGGCCGCAGCCTGCGCCGCAGTTGGAGCGCAGCCTGGCGCAGGCGGAGAGCCTGATTGAGCGTGGACGTCCGCAAGAGGCAATTGATCTGTTGGAGCCGCTGCTGAAGTCGCACCCTCGGGTGGGTGAGCTGCACTACTACCTCGGCTATGCACGCTTCAGCGCCGGCGATCCCTGGCGTGCGTTGACTGGCTATGAGCAGGCACTGAAGTTCAGCCATGACCCAGCCTATTGGCTGCCCCTGGCGTCCCTTTACCTGGACCTTGAACTACATCAACACGCCCTTCACGCCTTTCGCGAGCTGTTCAGACAGCAAGTCGAGATTACAAAGGTCGATGAGGCGCGCCAGATAGTGGCCTCACTGGAACAAGACATGATCGAAACGGCCCATCACCTGGATATTCCGGTGGGGCAGGTGGAAAAGGGCCTTCACCATCTGGAAGAGGGCCAGCGTGCCTTGCACGCCGGCGACTTTCTGGCCTGTATTGCTGCCAATCGTCGAGCCGTTAAGCTGCTGAGCAATTGGCCCCCGCCCTACAATAATCTTTCCATAGCGTTGTTCTTCAATGGTCAGCCGGGAGAAGCTATCGCCGCCGCGCGCGAGGTGTTGTCGCGCGATCCCGACAATATCCAGGCCCTGAGCAACGCCATCCGGTTTCTGGCCTGGACCGGGCAAGAATCTGAAGCACGGCAGTTGTGGGCAAGATTGCGGGAGATCGCGCCTGCTGCGGAATCTGACCGACAGAAGAAGGCGGAGGCGGCTGCCATCCTGGGCGAAGATGAGAGCGTGTACGAGATGCTGAAACCCCTGGATAAGGGGCGGGCAAAGGTGCTTCCTCGCTTACAACAGGCCCGACTGTTCCTAGCTGTCGCGGAGGCCAACACGAATCGGCGCCGTGAGGCGCGACGCCGGCTGGAGGCTCTGCGCGATGTCGTGCCCTGGGCGGAGGACTTGCTCACAGCGTTGAAAGCCGGGCGACCCGGGCCGGGTTGGGCCGAGCGTTTTCCATACTTCCACAGCAGCGAACTGATCACCAGGCAAGGGATGGAGACGTTCGTTCAACTGGTGACTCGCCAGGACGAGATGTCGTCCCGGCAGTTTCGCCGGGAGCTGGAGCGCGTCCTGGCTCGATTTCCCCAGATTGTTCGCGTGGCGGAGAAGCTGATGTGGGAGGAAAACCAACCCGACGCCGGCATGAGCATCCTGGCGGTCGCCGCCACACCGGCGGCCTATGCCGCCCTGCGTCGATTTGGGCTAAGCCAGGTCGGCGACGACGAAACCCGGATGCAGGCCCTGTTCACCCTGGCGCAGGCCGGCCAGATTGCCGAAGACGAAACCCTGCGTGTGTGGAGTGAGGGAGAATGGCGGGAGGTACAACTGCGCCAATACGAGGTCAGCGAAGAAGAAGAGAGTGACTACTCCCCTGAAGTGGCCGACCTGCTGAACGAAGGTGTGGCAGCGTTCAAGCGCAATGATCTCAAACGGGCTGAACGGCTGTTGCAACGCGCGATAGCTTTGGAACCCCGCGCCAAAGAAGGCTACAACAACCTGGCCGCCCTGTATGACCAGCGTGGAGATCAGGAGCGAGCCAAAGAGATGTTCCTCGCGGCGCTGGAAATCGATCCAACCTACGTATTCCCGCGTGCCAATCTGGCGCTCTATCTCCTGGACGAGGATGATGTCGAGGGTGCGGAGGAGATGCTGGCGCCGCTGGCCGATGTGACGCGGTTCCGGCCACAGGAGATGGCTTTCTTCTCGTACATTCAGGCTCGCCTCTCGCTGCACCGCCAGGAGTACGACGCAGCCCGTCTAACCCTCGAAGCCGCCTTGCAGATCATGCCAGGCTATGAGCCGGCTGAACAGTTGCTAGAGCTAGTCACCCCCATCCAGTCGGGCTGGGAGTCCTTCGCCAGGCGGCAGCGCGAGCGTGACCAGGCTAAACGCGCGCGGCTGCAGGCCGGGCTCACCACACCGAACCCATCCCTGTCTGAAACGCTGCCACTTTACACTAAAGATGCGCTCACGGGGATGGCTCGCGAAGTGATTCCCTGGGGAGGCTGGGCTGCATTGCGCAAGGCGCAACTGGTCGAGACAATCATCTCCGTGCTCGAAGATCGGGACCTCCTGGAACGTATCGTGGCCAGATTGGATGACGACGAGCAGGAGTCCCTGCGGCAGGTATTGGAGAGGGGCGGCAGTATGCTGTGGGAGGAGTTCGATGCCGGCTACGGAAACGATCTGGAGGAGTCACGATACTGGCAGTATCACGCGCCGGAGACGTTGATGGGCCGGCTGCGACTCCGCGGGCTGCTGGCAGAAGCAACAGTGGATGGGCAGTTGCTGGTGGTTGTGCCATCGGAGTTGCGCCGGCCGTTGGAGGAGATCCTCGGTTGAGATGGGGCTTCGTGGTGCGTCGAGTCGTTGTTTTCAGGGGTGTCCCAGTCGATGAAGTAGATGTGTTCGTACCGGTCCTATGCGGTCTTTTTCAAGCTGAACACGGGCACCTGGATGGTCTCCGCTGGCTCAATGCAACGGCTCTTTTCGAGGCCCAGTAAGTCCTCGATCTCGTCGAGCGTCTCTTCCAAGAGATACTCGTGACCGTTACCGCAGCGCAGCGCTGGCACGTCGCGAATGATGAGGAGATGGTCGTTGCCCCACGCGACGTACTCGATGCGTACGTTTTCCAGATCGCGCCCGCAACGAGGGCAGTGGTCGGGCTGCCGAGTTAAGATAACTAACCTCGGGTGAACGAGGTTCTGATGAAGGTCAACTTCGAAATTGACCTCCTCCATGTCGTCCCAGTAATCGGCCGAATCGTGGGTCTCCCAAAACTTGACTTCTTCGTCCACGCTCTCGAACTCTGGTAGCTTTGCCATACTCAACCTCTTCGATACAATCGCCGCTCTTTGCTGGTCATGTCGCGGGCGCTCAGGATCAGCGCTCGACGGTCGCGCTTGTAGATGAACACGATGAACAAGTATCGGCCGGCTTCGGTCTGGCCGTAAGCTTTGTACAGGTCTTCACCTGGTCTTTTGCCACGCGGCCCTCGGCGGAAAACGGCTCCGAGCCTGAAAACCTCCTCAACCTCTGCGGCTGTGACGTCATGCTTGGCTTCGAGTTTCTCGATAACATCAGGTAGCCAGATAACGGAGTTGATTCTCACGATGTCGTCCTCAGTGGGTGCGTTGGGTGAATTATATCAGGTTGGGATCGAATCGGCAAAACCCGCAGCGCCTCGCTCGCCCACGTGTTGGGCAGGGGTGGATATGCGAAGTCACGCGGAAGCTGTCTTCAGAGGAGGGCTGACACCTGAATCGACGGGCAAGGCAATTATGAACGTCGTCCCTCGGCCGAGTTCGCTGGCGACCGAGAGCGTTCCGCCATGCGCTTCGACCATCGCTTTGGCAATCGCCAGGCCCAGGCCCGACTCCCCATCCTGTTGTTGACGCGCCGCGTCCCCACGGTAGAACCGGTCGAAAACACGTGGCAGGTCCTCTGGAGCAATGCCTGCCCCGCTGTCTTGAACTGACAGCAACACTGTATCGGCTGTACCCTCGGCCGAAAGGACAATCTGTCCGCCGGCGGGCGTGTAGCGCAGCGCATTGCTGACCAGGTTGCCCAGCACTTGCGCCATCCGCTCCGGGTCCACATTGATCTCTGGCAACGCGGGGTCGGCCTTCACCTGCAAAGTAACGTTCTGCTGCCGGGCTTGATGTTGGTGAGCCAAGACCTGCCGTTCTAACAGCGACCGGGGCGACGTCGGTTGACGGTTGAGAGTCAGCTCGCCGGCATCGGCCAGGGATAGCGTGCGCAGATCCTCCACCAATCGCTGGAGATGCTCCACCTCGCTGTAGATGGTGTCAAACCGCTCGGCCGTGGGCTTCAGCACACCGTCACGCAGGGATTCAACGTAGCCGGCAATCACCGTAAGGGGAGAACGCAGATCGTGGGCGATGTCGGCGGTCATCTGACGCCGCAACTGGTTGGCCCGCGCCAGATCGGCGCTCATCCGGTTGAAGGAAGCCGCCAGTTCGCCCAGCTCGTCGCTTGAGCGAACGGGCACTTCTTGCTCGATCTCGCCCTTTGCCATCGCCCCTGTGGCGCTTGTCAGGTCGCGCAGCGGTTGGGTGAGGGTGCGCGCCAACAGGATGCCGAGGAGCAGGGCGATCCCCGCTGCTCCGACGGCTGCCAGGAGCAGCGCTCGATTGGTGCGGGCAAGATAACGCTCTTCCCCCGATTCGCGCGGTGGGGGTCCGGCGCCGCCAGGCGGAATCACCCTCCCCACCACCTGACCATCGACTTCGATGGGGATTCCCCGCTTCATCTCCTCGGCCGGCACGTAATCGCCCAAGCGGAACGGCTCCGCCGGCACCACCACACGCCCCTCCTGGTCGACCAGCAAGAAGGGGCGCGGCTGACCCGGCTGAGGGTTGCGAAGCGCGTTTGGCGGCAAGGCCGGCGGCGCTCCCCCAGGCGGCGGAGGTGCGCCGGACGCAAGCCGCTGCTGACGCACATACTCGGCCACACCGCGCCACGACCCGTACGTCTCATAGTACGCCGTTGCTGCGGCAACGAAGTCGCTCTGCGCCTGATCCAGCACAAAGCGGTCAAACTCCGTGACCGTCGCCCGCCGGGCGAACACAGCGACCAGAGCAATGCTGGTGAGGCTCACCAGGAGGAAGGCAAACACCAGCTTGAAAGCGAGGGACCGCATGCCTGATCCTCAATCAGTCAACTGGATCGTCGCGAAACCGGTAGCCGACCCCGAACACGGTCTCGATGTAGCGCGGGCTGCTCGGGTCCGGCTCGATCTTGGCGCGCAGATTGCTGATGTGGACGTTGATGGATCGCTCCAGACCTGCAAAGGCTATGCCCTGCAGCTCTTCCAGCAGAATCTGGCGGGAGTAGACCTGCCCAGGAGATGACATTAGAATGGCCAGCAGATCGAATTCGGTGGGCGTGAGATTGACAGGCCGGCCACCCACTGTCACCTGGTGCGTCGATCGGTCCAGGGTGATGTCGCCGGCACGCAGTATCTCCGCCGGCGTGCGGGCCTTCTCCATGCGACGCAGGACCGCCCGAATGCGGGCGACGAGTTCCCGCATGCTGAATGGCTTCGTCACATAGTCGTCCGCGCCGAGTTCCAACCCCACCACTTTGTCCGATTCCCCCACTTTGGCAGTCAGGAAGATGATGGGGGTATCCTTTTCTCGGGTGTAGATGCGCATGAATTCATCGCCGCTCATCTCGGGCATCATGATGTCCAGCAGGATGAGGTCGGGCTTTTCCTGGCGTGCTACAAAGAGGGCGTTGCGCCCGTTGTCGGCCGTCACCACGCGAAAGCCCTGTTCGGTCAGGTACTCCCGCACAAGCCGGCGCACGCCGGCCTTGTCATCCACCACCAGGATCGTCTTAGCCATGACACACCAGAATACTCGCCACAAAGCGGGGGGCCGACAGTCGGTCTACCTGGCGTTCGAGGAAGGTGGACTGGGTTGTAGTCGCTGATGCAGGTGCCATGTCTTGTACACTCTCTTCAATTCGCGCAGTGGAATCGGGGCTGATGCAGGGCCATTATAACCGGAACGTGTGTCGCGGGTCAAAGCCGGCCAGATTCAGCGAAACACCACCCACAAGGTAGCACGATCCGGAGAACTCCAGGCGTCGTTGTTGTCTATTCGGAGTGTCTGTAGACATTCGAAGGGGTAGTCCGAGGGGGCCGGTAGGCCCCTTCGGACTTCATAGCGGTCACTGGTTCGTTGCGTCTGGCCGGCAATCGCCCTGGCCCCGCAGCCCCGGTCGGGGGCCGCCTGGCCCGCCTGGCCCGTGCGGCGGCCTCTCCCTGACGAACACCACGTTGGCGGAGAGGGAACCGTCCTGAAGTTCCCCGTAGGCGTCCACAAACTTGCCATCGGTCACGTCGGCTAGGCTGCCCTGCTCCTCTGGACTGATCCAGAATGTCGTGTTGGCATTGGCGACGATGGTGGTAGCCTCACCCTCGCGGTTTTCCACGGTGATGGATTGCCCGTCGACCGCCGTTACGCGGCCGCCGGCCCTGTCGC
>JBHHXF010000224.1:0-6226 GCA_046756905.1 Anaerolineae bacterium
GTGGTGGAACTTCGTACGAGAATTGTGCGTCTGACGTTGGGATAGGGTCTTGACGTTCGCTTTTTTTGTTGTGGTACAATGTGAGTAGAGTAGAACGAGTGAAAGGAGTAGCAAGCCATGCGACGCGCACTCCGTTTAGTAGGCAGCTTAGTGGGCCTGGCCGTCATTGGGATTATGTTGGCCGCTCTGGCGCTGGTGTTCGGTGGCCGGTTGGGGGCCGGCGGGCGACCCCAGGTGGCGCAGCAACCCTACCCACCGCCGGCAACCCCAACGCCTGGCGCTTACCCGGCACCACCCACCGTGACTCCGGTGCCGATTAGCACACAGCCGGCAACCTCTACAGCGATTCCTCCAACGCGCATTCCATCTCCCACCGCTACTCCCCCGATACCGACGCCAGCGTCCACAATCGCTCCTGAAGGCATCAAACTGATCTACGCTATCGGGAGAGGCCGCACGACGCAGATTGAAATGACCGATATTTCCGCTGGAAGGAGGCAAACTATCGCTGATCTGACCTGGAATTCTGACTACAGCGTGGTTGGAGTGTTTCCTTCCCCAGATAGACGCTACATTGCTCTCTCTTTGCAAGGATACGAGGGAGATACGCCCCTGTGGCTTGTAAATGCGGATGGTACGGGAGCAAGATTTCTGATGATCGGTGTGTTTATCGGCTGGGCTCCGGATAGTACTAAAATATACGTGAATAGGATCGGTGGCAGGGTAGGAATCCAAGAGGTCAGTATTATTGCTGGTACCTCGCGTTATTTGATCGAAGAGTACGCAATTGATCCCGCATTGTCACCAGATGGCCAAAAGATTGCATTCTCAAGCTTCCAGTCAGGACCAGGCAAGTCTTGGATTCTTGGGATCTCTGATCTATCAAAGAGTGCGATCACCAAGACAAGTTACTTCGCAAATAGCGAATTTGCTTGGTCGCCGGACAGCAGGAAACTGGCTTTCACTGTACTAGGTCGAGATGATACCAACTTCTATCATGCGGGTGAGCTATGGATGGTTGACTCGGATGGCAAGAACCCGGTGCGCCTAAGCAAAGAAGGTGAACAAGACTTTGATCCCGATTGGTCGCCTGATGGTCGAATGCTGGCTTATGCTCACCGCGAAGCCGCCAGTGACGAAGCATCCATGGAAGACCCCATGAACATTGTGAGCAGTATTTGGATTCTGGATCCGGTAGGTCAGATCAGAGAATCAGTAATTGGTGCTAACGGTGTCGGGAACATGGCTCCTCAGTGGTCTCCGGACAGCAACAAGATCGCATATATCGCCAAGCGTGGGGCAAGCAGTGAGATCTATCTTTGGGATGCTGTAAACGGAACTATGGAGCAAATTAGTGCTGGGCCCATCTCCATAACTGGAGGACGGCACGCTCCACTTAACTGGGTTCAGTGAATTCCAGGAGGCATCAATGATGATTTACTTGCGACTGCTAAGCAAGCGATCTCTTCTGATTCCAATCATTCTGGTTACTCTCGTCTTTGGTACCCGCACTGCTATTGCCGACGGTCCCATAAGCTCTCCCTTTGCGACATACGACCCCATTGCGGAATGGTTTGATTATCCTACGCACGGCAACTCACTTCTTGACCATACCTTTCCCACGTATGCGCAGAACAGTGACGTAACATTATATGATGGTCGTTACGGCAATATCGCTAATTGCGATTCCGCTTTCAGTCGAGCATATGCTACCAGTGATGGCGAGTGTCTTTACTACGATGGACACGATGGCATTGATTATGCTGTGCCAGGAAACACGGATATCTTAGCGGCCGTCGATGGGACTATCAATGTCTATTACAATGACGGAGCTTGGGGAAACAGGGCTACTGTAACAGGAAGAGGCTATGAAACCCGGTACGCACACTTGTCAAGCTTCGTAGTCACATCAGGCACCGTCACGAGAGGCCAGCATATTGCTGAATCCGGAAACACCGGTAGTGGTAGCACTGGATACCATCTCCATTTTGGGGCTCACCGTACCGATACGGGTGAAGTTATTGACCCGTACGGATGGACAGGTACCGGTAACGATCCGTGGGCACCGGATCCAGGTAACCGATGGGTAGGCCATTCTCCAATCCTTATGGGATATCAGGACCAAAACGGCAACCCGCATGGCCCCTACAAGATTGACAACAACAAGATCCATCAAAAGTGGCTGGATTTGAACGGTGATCCTGGTTCTCCAGTAGAAGATGACTGGTCGACCACATGCGTACCTGAAGGTCTCAGCCTCCAAGCCACGTTACACATCCAGAGCTTTGAGCGAGGATACATCCAGTACTGTGGCAGCGCGATTGCTGAGTATATTCAATATGCGAGGACCTTTCTACCTGACATCAGATCAAACTTAGATGGTTGGACCTCCTTCATCGTGATTCGCAACAATGGCTCAGCCGATTCCACGGTGAACGTTTCTATTTACAGTTCTGAAGGTTATAGAGTCGAATCAAGGACTCACAAGACGGTGCCAGCAAACGGTCTTTGGGTTATTGATGTATCAGACATTATTCCGATAACTGTTGCATTCTCTGGCTCTGGTGTAGTCGCAGCCAGTAGCCAAGACGTGGCCGTGGTCGTGGAGAATCTTAAGTCCGGCGAGGCCACCAACTACCAGGGCATCACCCCCTCCGGCGGTCTGGGCAACGCCGGCTGGGGCCAAATAGGTACCACTATCTTCGCCCCCTCCGTCAAGTATCAATACGGTGGTCGAACGGGCCGGCTCTACATCCTCAACGCTGGCTCCAGCACGGCCGCTATTACCCCTAAGTTCCGTCTGAAAGACAATGGCACCTCAACCACCTGCTCGTCTTTCACCCTCTCACCTCTGGAGCGCCGGACCTACGCCGCCAACGACTGTGGCCTCTCCGCCAGTGGCCAGCTCTACGGCGTCAAGCTGACCTCCACTCAACCTTTGGCTGTAGTCCTCGTGGAACAGAGTGACTCCGGAGCCGCCCTGACCGCTTCCAGCAACGCCTTCAGCACCGGCGTCCAGGACAATGACAACTACGCGCCACTGATCAAAAGCCACTTCGCCGGCAACAGCTCGGGTATCGTTGTACAAAATGCAAGCTCCAGCAGTACCAGCAGTACCTTGGTGGATGTTTATTACTACGATAGCGATAGCACCAGCACCTGGGGGCCTGACGGCGCTACCATCCGAGCCGTCTCCTCCCATGTCTTCTGGGCACCCAACACCGTGCCGGCTGACCAGGTAGCTTCGGCCTGGATCAGTGGCGGGGATAAACTTGTGTCCACTGTGTACGAGACCAAGCTTTCAGGGAACTGGCGCATGCAGCACAACGGCTTCATAGCCGGCACCATCACAGTCATCCTGCCCCGCCTCTACAAGAATCACTCCGACGGCTCAGTCACCTGGAACACCGGCATTCAGGTGCAGAATACAGGGACAACGCAAGCCAACGTAACCGTCACCTATTATGACATAGCTGGCACCATCGTTGATACCGAGCCACCCACCAGTATTCAACCCACCCGTTCCGTAACATTCTACCAACCCAACAACCCTGACCTACCCAACGGGTTCGTCGGTTCGGCAATCATCACGTCGGATCAGCCCATCGTGGCCGTGGTCAACGTAGCCAACGCTGGCGGGGGCGACGCTGCCATGAGCTACAACGGCTTCAACCGCTAGCGCCGATCAACCTCGATCTTGCCATCCTTGATCACAACCGCGATATTCTCCCGATTTTTCAGGACCCGGATGTCGGCCAGGGGGTCGCCCTAGACCAGGACGACGTCGGCCAGCTTGCCCCTCTCAATGGTGCCGATCTGGTCTTCCATGGCCAGGCACTCAGCGGCTACCTTGGTGCTCGCCACGATCGCTTCCATGGTGCTCATCCCGATGTCAACCATGAGGCCCAGCTCGCGCAGGTTCTCGCCATGGGGTATCACGCCGGAGTCGGTGCCCATGGCAATGCGCACGCCGGCCGCGTGGGCGCGAGCGACACTTTCCTTGTGAAAGCCAATTACGCGCTCGGTCTTGCTCAGTGCCCACTCCGGCATAGTCCCCGTTTTCTCAGCCTGCTCCAGGACACCCACAGGCGCGACCAGCGTCGGCGCCAGGAAGATGATAACCCAATCTGCGGCTTGTGTCAACGGAAGAGTCGCCGAATTTTGCATGCCCAATGGACGTCACGTCGCTCGTATGCTATAATCACAGCCGGCGATTCACCTATCTGGAGACATCATCATGACCCAACGCGCCGACATTGGCAGCCGGCGTCTGATCAGCCTTGCTCCCACGGCCTGGGTGCGCTGGCTGTTAGACGATGACACACTTGACGCCATTGACCTCCTTTCGGCTGACTTCCAGTGGGTTAGTCGCGAGAGCGATGCCCTGATCCGGGTCCACAGCCCGACTTACGGTGACTTCGTGGTCGTCAACGAAATCCAACTCCACCATGACCCGAGGATGCCCAGCCGCATGCGGGCTTACGCCGGCCTGGCCCACGAGCGCTACGGCGAGCCAATCTACCCGGTGTTGGTCAACATTCTACCGCCGCCAGCCGGAGTGGACATCCCGACCCGCTTCGAGTCGGAGTTTCTGGGACTGGTAGCGCGTCAGGACTACCGGGTGGTCAACCTGTGGGAGGTGGAGGCGCAATGGGTCCTGGATTTGGAATTGCTGCCTCTATTACCGTTCGTGCCGGTGTTGCGCGGTGGGCAGGACCTCTCGCTGCTTAAGCGGGCGGTGACGCGATTGCGAGCCGAGCCGGCATTGTCGGAGTTGGAGCCGCTGTTGGCATTCTTCGCCAGCTTCGTGTTGGAAACCGAATTCGTTCGGCAGATCATGAGGTGGGATATGGCAATACTACGCGAATCACCCTGGTATCAAGAGATCCTCGAGGAGGGCCGGGAACAGGGCCGTCGGGAAGACGTGCTACAGATCCTGGAATACCGCTTCGGTGAGGTGCCGGCGGAGATAGAAGATGCACTTGGCGGGGCGGACCTGGAACAACTTGAGAGATTGTTCGGCGTTGCACTGAGGACCACAACGCTGGACGAGTTCCGTGCCCACCTGCCGCCGGCCAGCGCCGGGGCTGATGGGACCATCAGCTCACCGTCATCGGGCGCTTGAACCAACATCCGCCCTTCTTCAAGATCGTCGCCCGCGACCCGGCCAGCCGGGCGCGAGCCGGCATCCTCCACACCCTGCACGGCGACATCCCCACGCCGTGCTTCGCCCCCGTTGGCACCCAGGCGGCGGTCAAGGCGATGAGCCCACGCGACCTGCAGGAGGCTGGCGCATCCCTGATCCTGGCCAACGCCTATCACCTGGCCATGCGTCCCGGCGCGGACCTCATCGCCCAACTGGGTGGATTGCATCGCTTCATGGGCTGGGATGGTCCCATTCTGACGGACTCTGGCGGCTTCCAGGTGTTCAGTCTGGCTGACCTGCGCGAAATCAGCGATGCCGGCGTCCGCTTCCGGTCCCACATCGACGGTGAGGAGCATTTCTTCTCCCCGGAGCGTGTCATCGAGATCGAGGAACAACTGAGCGGCGACATCATCATGCCGCTGGACGTCTGCACTGCCTACGGCACAGACTACGAGCAGACGCGCCGCGACATGGAATTTACCCACCGCTGGGCCGAGCGCTGCCTGGCGGCCCACAGCCGGCCCCAACAAACTCTGTTCGGCATCGTTCAGGGCGGCTTCTTCGAGGGCCTGCGGGTGGAGAGTGCCGAGTTTATCGCCGGCCTGGACTTCCCCGGATACGCCATAGGCGGGCTGAGCGTGGGCGAGCCCAAGGCAGAGATGTGGGCCATGCTGGACGTCGCAGTGTCCCACCTGCCTGATGACCGACCGCGCCACCTGCTGGGTGTGGGCACAGTCGATGACTTGGTCACGGGGGTCGCCGCCGGCATCGACACCTTCGACTGTGTCTATCCGACGCGGCTCGCCCGCAATGCCGGCGCTATGCTCCGGTCCGGCGAACGGCTGAACCTGCGCAACGCCCAGTTCACCGATGATCCGGCCCCTGTCGATCCGGCTTGCACCTGCTACGCTTGCCGGCAATTCTCCCGCGCCTACCTCAGGCATCTGATCAAGGCGAACGAAATCCTCGGATTACACCTCCTGACGCTTCATAACCTTCACACGCTAATCACTTTGATGAACGATATACGTCTGGCAATCATAGAAGATACGTTTCGCGCAGGTTCTGCATAATTGCTAG
>JBHHXF010000225.1:0-6225 GCA_046756905.1 Anaerolineae bacterium
CCATCCGTGAGAAGTTGTTGACCCCTTGTCGGTTTGAGGCGAAGCTTCGCTGAACGCTTACGGTTGGATTTCTCTCCCCAGCCGCTCCGCTATACACGACTCCACCCCTACTGATCCAGCAGAGACATGGCCTGGTTGATTGGAACGATGACTGTGGCGCGATTGAGTTGCGGATAACCGAGGGCATCCAGTACGCGTGGATCGGTTAGCAGCGCGTCCACGATTCCGATGAGCTCGCCACTGCGGTTGATCGCCAGTCCGCCGCTGGACCCCTGGCCGGCGTATGCGTCGGTGATGATGTACCGCCGCTCCCGCCCGGATTTGAGCAGATCAATCACGACACCGCCCTCCAGAGATAACTCGCCTTCCAAACTGGCGGGATATCCAACCACATACACCGTATCGCCAATTTGGAGGTTGTCAGAGTCGCCGACGGGCGCCGGCCGCAGGGCGCTGGAGGCCGGCTTGACCCGCAGCAGAGCCAGGTCGCGCCCTGGTAGCGCATCGACCAACTCGGCCGGCAGCTTGCGCGGAAGGTCGAGCTGGATTTTGTCTCCTCGGAGCTGTCCCGTCAACGGGCGAGCGACAACGTGATAGGCTGTGAGGAGCATGTCACCATTGCGACCGACGACACTGCCCGTACCCTGGAACACTGCTCCTAAACCGCTGACAAGCAGCCGAACGGCCGCCTGCTTAGTCAGCACCTCCGTGCTAAATCTCAGGGGCTTTGCTTGTGGAATCGGATCCAGATCGACTGAACTCTGTCGAAGAAACGGGGGAAACCGAATTGTGGTGTCCGCAATAGACGCGCCGGCGCAGGTGGGGATTATCAGTCGTTGATTGACATAGATGAGGTTGACGTTCCGAATGTCATTGCGCAGCGCCAGGTGCTGAACGGTCGTATTGAACCGCTGCGCGATACTTGAGAGGCTGTCCCCGGCGCGGATCGTGTATATGCACGCTTCTGCACGGGCTGGCGGTGCAAGGCCCGCCATGGCGGTGATCAGGCTGAGTACAACCAGGAAGCTGAAAAACAGTTTTCGCCGGCTGTTCCATGAGTCAGTATGACGTCTCTTCATCATTCCATCATCTCCAACAACGCTTCCTCATCGATCATCGGGGTTCCCAACGTTTGCGCAGTGTCGTACTTGGTCCCGCCAGGGTTCTCGCCGATGACCAGATAGTCGGTGTTTCGGCTGACGCTGCCAGTCACACGGCCGCCGTACTGCTCAATCAGATTCGCCACCTCACGGCGCGACCTCGACAGCGTGCCGGTGATGACAAACGTCAGCCCCTCCAATGGGCCGGCGACGGCCTGTGTTTCCTCCGGGCGGCGAATGTTGACTCCGGCTGCTTTCAGCTTCGTGACCACCCGCCGATTGTGCTCGCGGCTGAAGAACTCGGTAATGCTGCGAGCGATGACGGGGCCAATGCCTTCGATTTGTGCCAGTTCCTCTTCCGAGGCGGCCATGAGCGCGTCCAGGGAGTCGAAGCGTCGGGCCAGCGTGCCAGCCACGATCCCCCCCACGTGCCGGATCCCCAGGGCGGTGATCAACCGGTTCAGAGGCCGGCCCTTCGACACCTCGATGGCGTCCAACAGGTTCTGAACCCGCTTCTCGGCAAACCCCTCCATCGCCAGCAGTTGCTCGTGTTTGTCCTTGAGCGCGTACAGATCGGCGATATCCTCAATCAGCCCCGTTTCGACAAACAGCAGAGCCAACTTCTCGCCAAATCCCTCGATATCCATAGCGCCGCGCGATACAAAGTGCTCTACCCGCCGGATGAGTTGAGCCGGACAGCCGGCGTTTACGCAATACCAGGCTGCTTCGCCCTCGGGTCGCACCGCCGGCTGACCACAGGCCGGGCACTTCTTTGGAAACTCAAAAGGTCTCTCGTCGCCCGTGCGAAGCTCGGTCAGCGGATATAGGACCTGCGGGATCACGTCGCCGGCCCGCTTGACCACGACCGTGTCGCCCACACGGATGTCGCGCTCCCTGATGTAGTCCTCGTTGTGCAGTGTAGCATTACTCACCGTAACGCCCCCAACTTGGACCGGCTGTAGGATCGCATAGGGGGTCAGCACACCGGTCCGACCCACATTCACGCCGATGTGAAGCGCCTGCGTGACGGCCTCTTCGGATGGCGCTTTGAAGGCGATGGCCCAGCGCGGCGCTTTGCCTACGGTTCCCAAAAGCTCTTGCAGTTCAAAGCTGTTCACCTTGATGACGACGCCATCGGCCTGGTAGTTGAGTCCGTCGCGCCGGCCGAGCCAGTCTTCCGCATACGCGATAGCCACTTCCAGGTCGTCAAACAACCGGCAGTCGGCGCTGACCGGAAAGCCAAGCTGTTTCAGGTAGTTCAGCGTTTCCCACTGGCTGCGGAGTTCTGCACCCTGTACGGGACCCACGCCGTAGGCCCAGAAGCTCAGCGGCCGGCGGGCAGTCACCGACGAGTCGAGCTGGCGCACGGATCCGGCAGCCGCGTTGCGCGGGTTCGCAAACATCTTCTCGCCGCGTTCCTCTTGCCGGCGGTTGAGCTCGTCGAAGGCATCAATCGGCATAAAGACCTCGCCGCGTACTTCAAGAGATGCAGGGGGGCGGAGGTGCAGGGGGGCAGAGGTGCTAGATTGAGATGTTTCTTGCTCCTCCGCTCCTCCGCTCCTCCGCTCCGCTGCTCCGCTGTCTCGCGGGACAGGAATCAGCAGCGGAATCGCCCGAATCGTCCGCAGATTGACAGTCACGTCTTCGCCCACGTAGCCGTCGCCTCGGGTGGAACCTCGTACATAGACGCCGTTCTCATAGGTCAGTGCTACGGCCAGGCCATCGATCTTAGGTTCGACAGTGTAATCGAGTTGGACATTGTCGGGCAGCAGCCGGCCAATGCGCTGGCGCCATTCGCGCACCTCCCCGGCGTCGAAGGCGTTGTCCAGGCTCAACATCGGTTCGGGGTGCTCCACCTTCTCGAACCGATCCAGCGCCGGCGCTCCCACGCGCTGCGTCGGCGAGTCGGGCGTCACGAAGCCAGGGTGCTCCGCCTCCAATCCTTCGAGCTCGCGCATCAGCGAGTCGTAGGCGGCGTCGCTGATGACGGGATCATCGAGGATGTGGTAGCGATAGGCATGGTAACGAATCTCATCCCGCAGTCGCTCGATTCGCGCTATGACGTCTTCCTGGGTCTGTTCGGGCTTCGTAGCCATGGATCCCTTTCGGATTTGGATGCGTTGTCGGACGGAAATCTTAGGTTGAATTGTAGCACAAAGTGGAGAACCGAAAAAGGGGTTCGTAGTAACCGCTTCAGCTTCAGCCTTCCTGATGCCGGCGGTTGAAACCGCGCCTACCATTGCGAAGTCGCCCTTCGGCGACTCGAAATCCAACCGACGAAGGCTTCGTCCTGAGGCTCAGCCCGAAGGGTCGGTTTCGCAGGCGTTGCCGCGAATTCATTCGCCAGGCGCGCAGTGGCTGAGCAGTTACCAAAGACTTCTTCACATACACACAGATTTGTGCTATACTATGGATTGAATCGCTTTTCCGCGTGACCCACGAATATGTGACATCACCAGGGCAGGTGTGACTTCCAGAGTGCCCGGTGATACACAGCACGTTGGCCATTCTCACTGAGGAGACACATTGATGAACCGAACGTCGCTGGCCTGGCTAATCATGATTGTGGTCGGAGTGCTGATCGTGGCCGGCTGTGGGGGCGGAGCAACGCCAACCCCATCGCCAGAGCCCACGGTTGCCAGGATTAAGCTCGAACCTACCGATACGCCAGTTCCACCGCCCCCCACGCCATCGCCTTTGCCCACAGCGACGCCGGCCCCTACCGACACGCCGGCTCCAGAGGCAACGCCGGCCGATACCGGCGGACCGACCGAGACTCCCCAACCAACGGCCACGCCCAAGCCGCCGGAGTTGAGCCCGATGGTGGAGATTCCCGCCGGCCCCTTCACCTTCGGCAGCGATGCGGGTGAGGATGACGAGGCGCCATCTCAGCAGATCGATCTACCGGCCTTTGAGATAGACATCTTTGAAGTCACCAACGTCGATTTTCAACAGTTCGTGGAAGCAACCGGCTATGTCACCGAAGCTGAGAAGCGCGGCAGCTCGGGATGGCGAGCTTACACCGAGGGTAAGGATCGTCACCCGGTGGTGAAAGCGAGTTGGAATGACGCCGTGGCCTTCTGTGAGTGGGCCGGCAAGCGTCTGCCCACCGAGGCTGAGTGGGAAAAGGCCGCTCGCGGCGCCGACGGCCGCGCCTATCCGTGGGGTAACGATTGGGACTCCGCGAAAGTTAACGGCAAGGACTACGGCCTGCGGGGGACAGCGGTAGTGGGCAGCTTCGGCGCTGGGGCCAGCCCCTATGGTGTCCAGGACATGGCTGGCAACGCTTGGGAGTGGACCGCGGACTGGTATAAGGCATATCCTGGCAGCACTTACCAGGACCCTTTCTACGGCGAGCGCTTCCGCGCCTTGCGCGGAGGAGGATGGTTCGAGGCCAAGGAGAACCTGCGCACGACGAACCGCAGCGCCAACGTCCCTGAGGCTGCCAATGACGACATCGGCTTTCGCTGCGCGCGGTAGGAGATGGCTGGATGGCTGGCGCCACCGGCCAGTCGAAAGGAGGGATATATAGCAAGCAAACGGGGATTACAATGAATGTTCGATTCTGTTTGATCGCAAAGCAAGTAATGAGGAGGTCAAAGTAGAACCATGAGAACAAAGCTGTTTCACGTAGTGCTCGTCGTTGCCGTACTGATGGCCCTAATGGCAGGGGTAGCCAGCGCGGCGTCACCGGCCCAGGCTGGCGAGGGCCAGGACTACTTCATCCAGAAGGACGACTGGCTGTCGAAGCTGTCGGATCGATTCCTGGGAAGCATCACTGCCTGGCCGGCCATCATGGCGGCCACCAACCAGAAGCACCTGGAGGATAGCTCCTACGCCCGCATCGTAAACGCCGACGTGATCGAAGTAGGCTGGAAGGTGTGGATTCCCAGCGCAGCCGACGCCGAGGCATTCCTGGCCGCCTACGATCCCGACAAGCCGGAGCAACTGTATGCTGCCGGCGCTAGTGGTCAGTTGGTGGTCGGAAGCTGGTGGACGGCCGGCGGCGAGGCCGAGGGCCTGGCCGGCATGTTCCGCATCTACGGCGAGAAGTACCCGGACGTCGAGATCGTCAACGCTACCGTTGCCGGCGGCGCTGGCACCAATTTCTTTGCCGTGAATAAAGCCCGCCTCATCGGCGGCGATCCAGCGGACACTTTCCAGCTCCATGCTGGCCTGGAAGTCGAAACCTACAGCCCGGAGCAATACCTGGAGCCGGCGGACTCCATCTACGCCTCCGAAGGTCTGGAGGATGTATTCCCGCCCGATCTGCTGGCGTTGCTCAAGTACAAAGATCACTACTGGGGCGTACCGGCCAATATCCATCGCTCCAACGTCTTGTGGTATAACAAGGCCGTCTTCGAGGACAATGGGTTGACCCCGCCGGCCACCTTCGAGGAGTTCCAGCAGGTGGCCGAGGCCCTCAAGTCGGCCGGAATCCAGCCCTACGTCCTGGGTACCAAAGACGGCTGGGAAGCAGCCCATATCTTTGAGGACGTACTAGCTGGCACCCTGGGGGCCGAGGGCTACAACGGCCTGTGGACCGGGGAGACATCCTGGACGGGTTCGGGCGTGGCCCAGGCGCTTGAAAACTTCAAGATGATGATGAGCTATGCCAACCCTGATCACCCGGCTCTCACCTGGGACGGTGCCGGTGAGTACCTGATCAGTGGTAACGGCGGCATGATGGTCATGGGGGACTGGACCGACGGCTGGTTCACCTCCAAGGACTTCACCGGCTACGGCTGGGCGCCGCCTCCCGGCACCCAAGGCATCTTCGTCGCTTTGTCCGACAGCTTCTCGCTACCCAAGGCAGCGCCTAACATGGACAATGCCACTAACTGGCTCAAGGTCGTCGGCTCCAAGGCGGGCCAGGAAGCCTTCAATCCCCAGAAGGGCTCCATCTGTGCCCGCACCGACTGCGACCCGAACCTGTTCAACGCCTACCTGCAGTCGGCCATGGTGGACTGGAGCCAGGACGCCATCGTGCCCAGCGTAGTCCACGGTGCAGCAGCTATCCAATCGTGGGCGACCGAGTACAAAGACATCTTGACACTCTTCGTGGCCAGTGGCGACGTGGCTGGCACGCAGGCTGCCCTGCAGCAAGCGTGTGTAGACGCCGGCG
>JBHHXF010000226.1:0-6215 GCA_046756905.1 Anaerolineae bacterium
GGTCGCAACGGCGAGATGATGCCGGATGGCACCGCCGGCAACCCCCACTTCTGGTGGGCCGACCCCACCACGCCGATCGGCAAGGATGGGCAGGCCATGGGTGGAGCTGTGCGCGATCTCCGCTCCCTTGCTCCCCTGCTCCTCAGCTCCCCTGCTCCTCAGCTCCCCTTTCTCGGCCTGGCCATCGGTGACCCGGCCACGGCGATCATTTGGTCGCTCCAGGACATAGACAACGTCCACGCCTGGTTGGAGGAGAAGCTGGCAGACGGCGAGATCGACCTGGCCGGCGTGCAACTGCGCGGCGAGTTCGGCCCGGTGAAGACCACCGTGGCCTACAATATCCCGCTCACCGGGCTGGACCTGAGCGGCGGCTATGTGGGATCGGATTACTTCCGCTTCGGTCAGTACATCACCGCCACCTGGACCATCGACGGTCTCTACGCTGCCGCTCCGGCACTACAACGAATCGTCTCCACCGCCGGCCACCCGTTGCACCTGCACGGCTACCAGACCGAAACGATGCTGGGTGGGCACGTGGGCAGCGCAACGGCCATCAGCGTCACTGCCACCATCTGGCCACTGAGCCAGGTGAACACCCGCAGGGGTGAGTTGCGCAGTCAAACGAGCGGTGAGGGGCTGGTAGTGGTCCTCACCGACTTCGGTACGACGGACTTCTATGTGGGGGCTATGGAGGGAGCCATGTACACCGCCAATCCCCAGGTGAGGATCGCCACCATCACCCACCAGGTGGAGCCGTTCAATGTCGCTGAAGGATCGTACCTGCTGGCTCAGGCAGCGCGGGAGTTCCCGCCAGGCACCGTGTCCCTGGCCGTGGTGGACCCCGGCGTGGGTACGGAGCGGCGTCCCATTGTCCTGGAGACGTGGGATGAGAAGCTATTCGTGGCTCCGGACAATGGCCTGCTCACCGGCGTCATGGATACGCTGGGGGTCGCTCACGCCTATCAGATCACCAACCGCCGGCTGATACGGCCAGGGGCGCTCTCCACCACGTTCCATGGCCGGGACATCTACGGACCGGTGGCCGCCCACCTGGCAGCGGGGATTGAACCTTCCGAAGTGGGGCCGGAGATTCCGGTCGCTGATCTGGTGCGGCTGCCTATCGCCTCGGCGCGGCGGGAGGGTGCAGTCCTGGTGGGATCCGTCGTCCACGTGGACTGGTACGGCAATCTGATCACCAACATTCCGGGCCGTCTGGCGGAGGAGGCTGGCCTGGCATCCGGTGACTCGCTGGACATCACCATCGGCGAACAGGCGATCACGGCGACCTTCGTCACCACATATGGAGACGTGCCGGAGGGGGACTGGCTGGCGCTGATCAACGCCGAGGGAGTGGTCGAAATCGCCCGCAACCTGGCGAGCGCTGCCGAGACAGTGAGGGCTTCGGCCAGCACGGAGGCAAGACTGGAACGCAGGGACTGAAGCACTATAGTTACGCACAGCGCCGTAGAATTGGGGCAGGCCTCGTTCGACTACCTGAGCGACCACGCTGAGACGCCGACTGGGAAGCGCCGATCATGGGATATATAGCCGGCCGGGGCCGCCCCTGCCCGAGCGACCCCGGCCGGCAAGAGGGGGGCTAGCGAGATTGTGGTGCCAGCGTGAAGTCGACGCCCGACACTGACTGGCCGAGCTCGACGACGATGGGTGTTGCCTCATCAGCCGTCGATGCCTCCTGCCAGAACTCAACAGCGTAGCCCTGGCGTACGCCGACGGCGGCCACTTTGTACTCACCGGCCGGCAGCCCCTTGACGGTGTATGTGCCGTCGTCGGCTGTCACGGCCGCCGGGTGCGGACGTCGCTGCTGGCCATCGGACGGGCTTGGTTTGCCGGGTAACTCCGGCTGGACCTGCCGCTGAGGTGCAGCCGGCGCTGGAGAGCCGCCGGCTTCCTCGGGCGGTCGCATGGGCCGGATTGCGATGGGGATGCCGGCCAGCGGTTCCCCGGTCTCCTGGTCCGTGACCACGCCGGAGACCTCAGCACCTCGGTCGAGACCGAAGTCGATTCCAGGCGTGTCCGTGCTCGGTGTCACTGTAACCGGCGTTGCCTCGTCTGGCGAGTGGACGTTGTCATACACTTCACCCAGATAGGCTGTCCCTTTCGCCTGCACGCCAACGATGTAGTCACCAGGCTGCAACCCCTCGAGGGTGTAGTTCCCCTCCGCGTCGGTTCGAGCCGTGCGACGAATACGCAGTTCTCGCTGGCCGGCGATGACCCGCAACCCTTCCAGTGGGTCGCCGGAGTCGTTCGCCATCACTCGACCGGAGATGGAGCCGAAGGTAGACGGGTCAAGGACGACCACGTTGGCCTCAAGCTCATCCACATCCTGAGCGGGTTCACCCTCATTCGGCTCGGCTGTCGCCGTCAGGCGCACGAGCAGGTGGACCTCGCCGGGCTGGTAGAAAGAGACCGCAACCCTGAGGGGTTGCTGCTCGAAAGCCGGCCCCTCCTTCGTGTCAGAGGCATGGTCGTCGTTCAGGAGGGTCATTGCCCCCTGCTCATCAACAGAGAACACTTCAAGATCAGCGGACAGAGTGCCGCCCGATTCACCGAGCCAGAGGCCGCTGGCGCCGGCCATCACCCGCATGGTGGCGCCGGGCATCACGGTGAACGTGGGTATCTCCTCGGGCGCCGGTCGAACAAAATTGTGGGCGGCCGCTTGACCCTGAATGATCGCCCCCCAGGCAGCGCCGATGCGGACCGCCCGCCCCTCCCGCGCTTGCGGGGGCGCCGCTGGCTCGGCCAGGGCCGAAACCGCGGTGGCCAACAATAGAGCTGCAACCATCACTACGGCGAACGTGTAACGTCGCTTCATCAAAAAGAACCTCCTTACCCCATGGTGTGTGCAGTTCATCGAACCAGGCTTGATTGGGGACACGGTGATGCATGGTGCGGATATTGCGTACTGCGTACTGCGTGATACGCAGTACGCAGTACGCAATATCCACCCTATGTCCAATTGTCAAACCACGGCTCAGTGAATGACACTTTTCTTCTCTGAACTCACTGACTCAAGAGTATCGCCCACCTGTTAGCCAGTCTTTGTCAGTTTGTAAACAACCTGTAAAGCTGCGGCTTCTGATTGACCCCCAGCAGTTTCCATGCTATAGTTTGACTTGTTATGGCAGTTGACTCACCGCCCCTGGTCGTCATCGAAGGTTTGTCCAAGCGTTTTGGGCCAACGTGGGCTCTTCGCAAGGTCGATTTGACATTGACGGCCGGGGCGTTTTTGACCGTTTTCGGTCCGAACGGGGCCGGCAAGACAACGCTCATTCGGATTCTGGCGACGCTCAGCCGGCCCTCATCCGGGAAAATCTACCTGGCCGGCGTGCCACTACAGCGCGCCGGGACACAGTTGCGCCGCTCCATCGGTCTGGTCACGCACCAAACATTGCTGTATCCAGACCTGAGCGCCGAAGAGAACCTGCGGTTTTATGGCCGGCTGTATGACATCGCAGAACTGGACAGCCATGTCGACCGGGCATTGGAGCGAGTGAACTTGCAGGGCCGGCGCTACAGCTTGGTACACGAGTTTTCGCGCGGCATGCAGCAGCGATTGTCCATTGCGCGTGCCATTCTTCATAATCCGGCGGTGCTGCTGCTTGATGAACCGTATACCGGTCTTGACCCGGAGGCGGCCGAGGTTCTTGAGGAGATCCTGACCGGCTTGAGCCGGCAAGGCCGCACCATCATCATGGCAACCCACAACCTGGAACGCGGATTGGCCTTGTGCGACGAGGTTGCCATTCTGGCGCGCGGCCGCGTGGCCTATCGCGCCCCGCGAAAGGAGATTGATGGGGGAGACTTCGGAGCCATCTATCGCCACTACGTGGCCCAGGCAGCCTGAGACCCCGGCCATTCAGGGGTGGGTTGCCGAGACGAGTGGATACCTGAAGAAGGCCGGCACTATTGCCGGTAAGGACCTGCTGGCCGAATGGCGCGGCAAGGAGGTCATCAGCGCCACTCTGGTCTTTTCACTGCTGACCGTCGTTATTTTCAACTTCGCTTTCGAATTGCAGCGGGTTGATCTGACAACAGTTGCGCCCGGTATTTTGTGGGTGGCCTTTACATTCTCCGGCACTCTTGGGCTCAACCGGTCCTTTGCAGTCGAAAAGGATCGCGGCTCCCTGGCCGGCCTGATGCTGGCTCCGGTGGATCGAAGCGCCATCTACCTGGGCAAGACGACAGCCAACGTATTGCTGATGTTTATTACCGAAGCCATACTCCTACCCATGTTCGCTGTGTTCTTCAACATGTCTATGATGCGGCTCGTGGCGATCATCCCGATTGTGCTCCTGGGGACGGTTGGCTTCGTCGCCGTGGGCACTTTGCTGGCGGCCGTGGCGATGCATACTCGGGCCCGAGAAGTGATGCTGCCGGTGTTGCTGTTCCCGATGCTGATGCCGGTTATCATCGTCGCTGTGCAGGCAACGGGGAGAATTCTACAGGGCGACCCCCTGTCTGCTCTCACCGGTGAGTTAGGCATCTTGCTGGCCTATGATGCAATACTGTTTGTCGTAGCGTGGTTGAGCTTCGAGTTTGTTGTAGAGGCATAGCGATGATGAGTGTAGGGGCGAGGTAAGTCGGAGCGAGGGTTCAGGAACAGATGGGACATGCTCTCCGACTTGCCTCGCCCCTACAACGCCTCGACATGATTGGAGGAAAGGCATGAACGATCGACTGGAGCGTTGGACGCCGATTACGGGCTGGCTAGCCCTGATACTCATGTTGGTTGCTCTCTTGGGAGCGCTAATCCTATCGCCGCCGGAACAGATGTTGGGCGATGCTTTTCGCATCTTTTACTTCCATGTCCCATCCGCGTGGTCTGCGTACCTGGCGTTCACCGTGGTCTTCGTGGCAAGCATCGCCTATCTGGTCACGCGCAATCGACACTGGGATGTGCTGGCCCTGTCGTCGGCCGAGCTGGGTGTGGTGTTCACAACGCTGGCGTTGGTGACCGGCAGTCTCTGGGCGAAGTCGTTTTGGGGCATCTGGTGGACCTGGGGCGACATGCGCCTGACGCTCACGCTCTTTCTATGGTTCCTATACGTGGCATATCTGATGCTGCGAGCGTATACCGACCCGGGGCCGCAGCAGGCGCGCCTCTCGGCGGTGATCGCCGTGGTGGGCGTGCCGGTGATTGTCATGAACCATTTCGCAGTGCGTATCTGGCGCACGCAGCATCCCACGCCGGTTGTATTGCGCGAGGGCGGGCCGGCCATCGAACCGATCATGATTGTGGTTCTCGTTATCTCCCTCATTGCTTTCACCGTAATGTACCTTTACCTGCTGGCCAATCGCGTGCGGTTGGAGCGGACGCGCATTGCCCTGCGCAGCGCGCAGGAACAGTTGAGTGCTTAGGAGTTGCCTGTGTCTACGCTCTGGATATACTTCATAATCTTCGCCGTCGTGGGCGCGGTCACATTTCTGTACGCCTTTCGGTCACTCGGGCCGGCGGAGGACGCCGAGAAGCGGGTGATGGAGCTGCAAGACCGTGCTGAAAGTGAACAGTGAACAGTAAACAGTGATCAGAGATCAGATCAGTCAACATGTCCGGGTGGGACACCCTGAAGCACGAAAACGCTAGATGGCTAGATGGCTTGTTGGGTTGCAGAGTGCCTAGCCATCCAGCCATCTAGCCTACCAGCCAACTATTTTCGGAGCAGACTCCGATCACTGATTACTGATTACTGATCACTGTTCACTGATTAATGGTCTGTCCTTGCTTAGAACGTGATCATCTGCGCGAACACTGCACCGCCGGCTGCGACCACCAGCAGGAAGCCGATGTAACGAGTGTCGGATCGTTTGGTCAGCACGGTTATGAGGATGGCGCCGGCCAGGATGGCCAGCTTGCCAGGTAGCTGAAGGGCGGTAAGCCAGACTGGGTTGAAGAGCGGGGTGATGGCGAAGAGAAACGCCAGCGCGCTGATAGTAAGGCCCACCCAGCGCAGCCGGCTTCGCCAGGCGGAGAACGTTATCAACAGCGCCAGCACGAAGACGTAGACGTGCAAACCGCAGAAGAGATAGTTTATTACGATCACAGCATGCTCCCCATCAAACTGTCGCAATTGTAGCGCTCCGACGGAATCCGTCAAGTGTGGCGCTTGTTGCGGCTCGAAACCGGCGGCCGGCGGGCCCGAACGTGGGGTAGCGGTCGCCTGCGAATACCTTGACCCACTTTGCCAAGAGCCCAA
>JBHHXF010000227.1:0-6135 GCA_046756905.1 Anaerolineae bacterium
TACCGACCAAGTCCCATTGCGCGCCGGCTATCCCTTCGCAAAACCCTCACCATCGGCGTCATCGTACCGTTCTTCACCCGCCCCTCCTTCGTCGAGCGCCTGCGCGGTGTGGAAGCTGCGGTGGCCGAAAGCGAATACGATCTGATCGTTTTCAATGTTGAAACACCTGAAAAGCGCGACGGCTATTTTCGGGACGTGCCTCATCGCCAGCGGATTGATGGTCTCATCATCATATCCCTGTCGCCTACCGACGACGATGTCCGTTATTTCGCGCAGGCCGGCATGCCCACGGTACTCATCGATGCTCATCACGCGGCGCTCAACCGGGTGGTCGTTGATGACGTAGAGGGTGGCCGGCTGGCTTCGCAGCATCTGATCGAACAGGGGCACCGCAAGATCGCCTACATAAGCGACCCGCTGCATAATCCGTTCAACTTCACGTCAAGCCGTGATCGATATGCCGGGTATCGGGAAGCCTTGAAGCAGGCCGGCATCCCATTCAGATCCGAATACCACCAGCAGGGAGAGCACGGCCACTATCAGGCCAGGGTGATGGCCGAGTGGCTGCTGGACCTGGATGATCCACCGACAGCCATCTTTGCAGCGAGCGATACTCAGGCCATGGGGATCCTCGAAGCATTGCGTGGCCGGGATCTGCGTTCGCCGGAGGACATAGCCGTTGTGGGCTACGATGACATCGAAGTTGCCGAGTACCTTGGATTGACAACGATCCGCCAGCCGTTGTACGAATCCGGCCTGCGCGGCGTCGAGCTCTTGCTCGATACGATTCAAGAGGCCGATCGGCCGCCGGTTGCGGTCCAATTGCCGGTCACGCTGATCCAACGACGAACAACCCGTCCGGCAAGCGAGCAATGAATTGCCCGCCTGCTAATGCGAAACCCGTTGAAACGGGTTGATTCCGGTCGGAATAGTGCGTTTCAACACACTTCGCATTTTCAGACGCGGCGGCCTGAGCCTGTCGAAGGGTTGTCGAAGGGGCGAATTCATTCGGCGGCTGGCGGCAGGCTGAGTAGCTTGACAATGTTACATTAACATAAAATAGCTCTCTTGCCAGCTTCAAGCGGACAACAGTCCGCGTTTTGAGCGATGGACTGTTGTCCACCGCGAGCTTGGGCAAGGGATTTGAACCAGCAGAGACCAAATTTAACATTGTCAAGGTAGTTACAATCCAGGTTGAGCAAGGTGAATAGTGAGCGAGTTTCAGGTTGGTAGTAACGGCTTCAGTCATTTCTAGCGACTGAAGTCGCCACTACGCCCAATTCGAAGGAGGTGATTGTATCCAGAGAATCCGCTTGCCGTCTGTCCCCAAGTGTATCGATCAACCGTGTGGTGAACGAATATCTCAAGAGGGAGGAGAAGAATGTATCCCACAAAACGAATCGTGTTGCTGAGTCTCCTGGCTATCGTGACTCTCGTTGCAGTGGCCTGCGCTGGCGCAGCGACACCTGCGCCGGCCCAGCCGACCGAAGCGCCGGCCCCCAAGGAGAAAGTCAAGATCAAGGTCTGGTTCCACTCGGGCAAGGGTGAGGAACGGGACGTGCTCGACGCCCAGGTGGAGGACTTCAACGCCATGCAGGATGAGGTGGAGGTCGAGGCAATTCGGCTGCCTGAGGGCTCGTACAACGAGCAGGTGAGCGCGGCTGCCCTGGCCGGCGACCTGCCCGACTTGCTGGACTTCGATGGCCCGTTCCTGTACAACTACGCCTGGGCCGGCCACCTGACCCCGCTCGATCCGTACGTGTCGGCCGGGTTAAAGGCCGACTTCCTGCCATCCATCATCGCTCAGGGCACCTATGGTGACAAGCTGTACGCTCTGGGCACCTTCGACTCCGGCCTGGCCATCTGGGGCAACAAGGCCTATCTGGAGAAGGCTGGCGTGCGCATCCCGACCGGCATCGGGGATGCCTGGACTCTTGATGAGTTCAAGGACGCCCTGGAGAAACTCCAGGCTTTGGACGAGGTGGAATACGCCATTGACTTCAAGATGAACTACGGTCAGGGCGAATGGTACACCTACGGTTTCGCGCCCATCATCCAGAGCTGGGGGGCTGATCTGATTGACCGCAGCGACTACATGTCCGCCGACGCTGTGCTGAACAACCCCCAGGCCGTCGAGGCCATGGAGTGGTTCCAGAGCCTGTTCGAGGACGGCTATGCCAACGTCAAGCCGGCAGGGGACGACGCCTTCTACGGTACCAAGGAAGCTGCCTTGGCCTTTGTCGGCCACTGGATGTGGACGCCGCACAGTGAGGGCCTGGGTGACGACCTGGTCTTGCTACCGATGCCCAAGTTCGGCGAGAATGCTGCCACGGGCATGGGCTCCTGGTGCTGGGGCATCACCTCGCAGTCCGAGCACCCAGAGGCGGCCTGGAAGTTCCTGGAGTACCTGGTTGACGCCGATCAGATCCTGCGCATGACCAACGCCAACGGTGCGGTGCCGGCCCGCAAGTCAGCACTGGCCAAGTCAGAGCTGTTCGGCGAGGGTGGTCCACTCAACATCTTCGTTCAGCAGTTGGAAGGTGGTGTGGCCGTGCCGCGGCCGATCACGCCGGCCTATCCGACCATCACCGAGTCGTTCGCCGAGGCGGTTCAGAACATCGTCACTGGCGCCGACGTCAAGGCTGAGCTGGACAAGGCGGTCCAGAAGATCGACCAGGATATCGAGGACAATCAGGGGTACCCGATCACACAGTAGCCGTTTGCAGAGGTAAGGGCTGAGGGACGGAGTTCCGTCCCTCAGCCACCCACCCGAGAGGATGTCATGGCAACACAGGTTTCCACCGCGGAAGCAGCACTCGCCCGGACTGGGCTGGCCGGCCGGCGACGAAACGAGGCGATCATGGCCTGGGTTTTCTCCGCTCCGGCACTGCTCTTGCTGACCGTCTTCTTGCTGATCCCGTTCCTTATGGCCTTTGGTCTCGCTTTCACGGACCAGCGGCTCATTCCCAATCCCAACCTGCCGACCCGATTCGTCGCCTTGCGCAACTTTGCACGCCTGCTCGGAGACGAGACCTTCCACCAGGCGCTGCTCAACAACTTCTTGTTTGCGGCCGTCGTAGTACCGCTACAGACCTCCCTTGCTCTCCTGTTGGCTATTTTGGTCAACCAGAAGCTCCGTTTCGTCAACTTCTTCCGTACCGTCTACTTCAGCCCGGTGGTGACCACCATGGTCGTAGTGGCTATCGTCTGGTCGTTCCTATACAACCCAGGTGAGGGGTTCATCAACCAGTTCCTCCACACCGTTTCATTCGGTCTGTTAGGACCCTACAATTGGCTGACCGACACGCGACTGGCTTTTCCGGCCATCATGGTGCTCTCCATCTGGCAGGGAGTGGGCTTTCAGATGGTAATCTACCTGGCCGGCCTGCAGGACATCCCGGACGAACTGTACGAGGCAGCCGAGGTGGACGGAGCCAACCGCTGGCAGCAGTTTTGGAACATCACCCTGCCCCAACTGCGCAACACAACCATCTTCGTAGTGATCGCCACCACAATCCTGGCTTTCAAGCTCTTTACCCAGGTGTGGGTCATGACCAGGGGTGGGCCAGAAGGGACCACGATGACAACCATGATCATGGTCTACAGAGAAGGGTTCAAACAGCTCAAAGTGGGCTACGCTTCTGCCATTTCAGTCGCGTTCTTCCTGATCGTGCTGGGCGTCTCACTGCTGCAACGGGCATTCCTGCGAGAAGAAAGGATGGTGAGCTGATATGAGCGCCACTTCGGCGAGTGAAGCAGCCCCCTACAGTCAGGGCTACCGGATTCGGAAGGGGATTCGAGTGGGGATCAACTATCTGGCGATGATCCTACTGACTTTCTTCTTCCTGTTCCCCATCATCTTCATGCTCGTGTCTTCGATCAAGGCCAATGAGACGCAAATCATCCGCGATATGAGCAGAGTGACCGCTTTCATACCCTACGGTGAGCTGGGGCTCAAGAACTTCCGCGACGTTTTCGATCAGATGCCCTTCGGGCGGTTCATGTTCAACTCGGCGTTTATCGTGGGCAGCACGGTCTTGGGCGGCCTGGTGGTCAACAGCCTGATCGCCTACGCCCTGGCGCGGCTGCGCTTCAGAGGGCGTCAATTGGTCCTGGCGGTGATCGTCGCTCTGATCATCATCCCCCTCGAAGCTGTCGTCATACCACTCTTGCTGATGGTCAACCGGTTTGGCTGGCTCGATAGCTATCACGTCCAGATCATCCCCTTCATCGCCGACGCCTTTTCCATATTCCTGTTTTACCAATTCTTCATCGGCCTGCCCAAGGACCTGGACGAGGCAGCATTGGTGGACGGGGCCAGCCCGTTCCGCATCTACTGGAACATCATCCTGCCTCTGTCGCGGCCGGTCTTCGCCACCGTGGCTATCTTGCAGTTCCTGACGCGCTGGGGTGACTTCCTGTGGCCGCTGATGGTGACCCGTGGCTTTGAATACCGACCGCTGCCCGTGGCCATCCAGCAATTCTTCAGCCAGGACCCGAAGGTGTGGGGCGACATCTTTGCTTTCGCCTCGATGATCACCATCCCGGTGCTGGTTGTCTTCCTGTTGTTCCAGAAGTGGTTCGTGCAAAGCGTGGCAACCAGCGGCGTGAAAGGATAGCTATGAGCCAGGCCGGCCAGGCATACCAACGGGCCACAGACCTCCTGCGGACTTGCCTGACCGAGGCCGGCTTCCTCGCCTCAGTCACAGAGATCGATAACTATCCTCGGGTTTGGGCCCGCGACGGCGCCATCACCGGGCTGGCGGCCCTCCTGGCCGATGACGAGAATTTGATCGATGGGTTCCGCCGGACGCTGGACACCCTGGCACAGCATCAGGGTCCGCATGGCGAAATCCCCAGCAATGTGACCGTCGGTGGAGAGCACGTCAGCTATGGTGGGTTGGTGGGCCGGGTAGATGCACCTTTGTGGTACGTGCTGGGCGTCTGCCAATACGTCCTCCGCACCGGTGATGATGATTTCCTGAACCGGCATCGATCGACAATGGAACGCGCTTTGTTCCTGGTCGGGTGTTGGGAGTTTAACGCCCGCGGCCTGATCTACGCTCCCATGTCCAGTGACTGGGCCGACGAGTACATCCAGCACGGCTACGCCCTGGTCGATCAGATGCTATACCTGTGGGCCCTGGATAGCTTTGGGCGCGCGGTTGGCGATGACCCCAGTCGCCGGCGTGCAGCGACGTTGCGTGAACAAATCGAAGTCAACTACTGGCCGCATCCCTCTCTGTCCGACGATCCTCGGGTTTATCATCCAGCCGCCTACCGGCGCTTTCTGGCGGATCATCCGGATGGCCCCTCTCACTGGCTGGCAACCTTCACACCCGGCGGATACGCGACGCGCTTTGATGGGCTCGCCAACGCGCTGGCGCTGCTGGCCAGCCCTTCGACCCCTCGACAGGCCCTTCGACAAGCTCAGGAGGGGCCTCGGGGCGACGCCGGTTCAGGCGACGTCCTGAGTTTATCGAAGGGACATCGCCTGGGCAAGACTGTCCAGATGCAGACTGTGATTGAGACGATCGAGATGTTGAATGCCAAGTTCGCCGGGCCCGACGACCCTCCGAAAACAGTCGGCCTGGTGCCGTCGTTCTATCCGGTGATTCGACCTGGTGGTCCGGAGTGGCCGGCGCTGCGTACGAACTACGCCTTTCGATTTCAGAATCAGCCATACGAATACCACAACGGTGGTCTGTGGCCGGTGATCACAGGCTTCTACGCGGCAGCGCTGGCCCGTCACGGCGAGCAGGTACGGGCTGAGGCGGCGCTCCAGGCCATCAATGCCGCGAATGCCCAGGGTCTGGGCGGCGAGACGTGGGGATTCTACGAGTACCTCAACGGGCAAACCCACAGGCCGGCCGGCACTCGCCATCTCGCGTGGAGTGCTGCTGCGACCGTCATCGCCCATCGAGTCGTTGTGGACAAGCAGCCGTTCCTGATCTAGGGAGATTAGAGATCGGAGATTGTAGATTAACTTGACAATGGCGCATTTCGCAAAAGAGCGCATCGTTTCAGTGCGCACCCAGATCGCTTTACACTTTTGCTCGCGCTGGACAACAGTCCAGCGTCCCGAAACGTTTTGGAAGCCGCCGGACTGTTGTCCGGCAGGAGCAAATTGTAAAG
>JBHHXF010000228.1:0-6129 GCA_046756905.1 Anaerolineae bacterium
TTTGGCAATCCAGGCCGAGCGAAGTGGGGCAATTATCTTCCTGGAAACGCCTAAAGTCCAGATGGACCGAATCGTCCTCTGTACGTAGACCGGCCTCCACGGTCGTGGTGATGTCAATCCCGTGCTGACGCAATGCTTTGGCGATGTCTGGATCCACGTGCTCATCCAGATGGAATTTGATGCGGTCAGCCATCGTGCAAGGCTCTCAGCTTTGCTTGAAGTAGCGAGGGACTGCTCTGTTGAAATGCCTCTGCAAAAGCCTCGTCCGCTTCGATGCCTGCATCAATTTCTGAGCGGTGATCGTAGTAGAAAGCCATGGCCGCGTGCACGCCGGCCAATTCTAAATCATACTTGCCGGCGATCTCCTCCAGCGATAGGCCCAACCGTAGGTGCATGATGACGATGTCGGCTACGGTTATGCGCGTGCCCGCAATGTGCGGCCGACCGCCGCGCACGGCAGACGTGATCTCGATATGGCGATCAAGCACGGCTTCCATGGATATTCCTCTTTCTTTTGCTCTCAATGAAGTCGTCAATATGCGCGACACTTACCCTTGTGCATTATCAGTACTTGGGAAAACTGAACGCTAACCCTCCCGCAGGTTGTCGATTAGACGCCAAGATCGGTTTGGAGCGCGTGTTGCATGACATAATCAAAACCTGCGGGAGGGTGATCAAAGGAAATTCCCAAGTACTGATTATAGCATGTTACTCTTCGTAGGGGCAAGAAGCAGCCATCGAATTTATTCGTGGCCCACCAACCGCCGCCGGCACGCCTCCACCGCCGGCACCCGCGGCGCGTGGCGCAGCACCACACGGCCCAGGAGGATCAGAAATGGTTCACCTTGCCTTCCTCATGCCACGTTGTCAATCTCTGCGGCGTTTAGCATTGTGTATTATATCATGCTACAATTCGTACGAGCAAGCCGGCTGGATCTAAGTTCATTGCATCTCGGAGAAAATGGCCCAACTGGAAGTACGCGACATCCACATCAGCTTCGACCAGACCGAAGTCCTCCACGGCACCTCGTTCGAGGTGGAGGCCGGCCAGATCGCGTGCCTGCTCGGCCCCTCCGGCTGCGGGAAGACGACGCTGATGCGGGTGGTGGCCGGCCTGGAACAGGCCGACCGGGGCCAGGTGTTCTTTGAGGGGAGCAACATCGGCGACGTGCCGATCCATCTGCGCGGCTTCGGGCTCATGTTTCAGGAGTTCGCCCTGTTCCCCCACAAGGACGTGTACGAGAACGTGGTCTTCGGGTTGCGGATGGCCGGCTGGGACCCCGCGAAGGCACAGGCCCGCGTCGCCGAAGTGCTCCAGTTGGTGGGGCTGGCTGGCTTCGAGGAGCGTGATGTCACCGAGTTGTCCGGCGGCGAACGCCAGCGCGTGGCCCTGGCCCGCAGCCTGGCGCCCAGTCCGCGCCTGCTGATGCTGGATGAACCGCTGGGATCGCTGGACCGCATCCTGCGCGATCGGCTCATGGTGGAACTGCGCCACATTCTTAAGAATGTGGGATTGACGGCGTTGTACGTGACCCACGATCAGGAAGAAGCTTTCGCCGTCGCCGACCGGGTGCTGGTCATGCGGGCTGGTCAAATTGTCCAGCGCGGCACGCCTGAGGAGGTCTACCGCCGGCCAGCTACTCCTTTCGTGGCGCGCTTTCTGGGCCTAACGAACCTGGTTCCGGGCAAGGTCGCCGTGATTGAGCCGCTGTGCGTCGAGACACCGATTGGCCGGCTGCAGCTCGCCAGGGACGGGGCCGGCGCTGCGGTGGAGATTGGCGAACGCGTCACCGTACTTGCACACCCCGAAGCAGCCTTTCTGCTAGCGCCCGGATCCTACGCTGACAACATCGTCGAGGGGATAATCACGGATAGATCATATCGTGGTGGGCACTACCGCGTGGCGGTGAAGCTGGCGCAGGGACCGGAACTCAGCTTCGAGTTGGCCACTGATGTCCCTATCCCGAAGCGCAATGCTCCCATCCGGCTCTCCTTGCGCAGACAGGCTCTAGCCCTGCTGTCTGGCTGGGAAGAGATGTGATGGAGGGCTTGGGAGTCTCCCATGACAATACCGAAGCTGTGTGTCGACGGCGTTAGCAAGGCCTACGAAGTCGATGGCCGACTGCTTCAGATTTTGCAGGGTGTGGATCTGGCTGTGTGGCCGCGGGAATTTGTCACGGTGCTGGGACCGAGCGCCAGCGGGAAGTCGACCCTGTTTAACATTATTGTCGGATTAGAGGAGCCAGATGAAGGCGCCATTTACCTGAATGGCGAGATGGTCGAGAAACGCACCGGCGGTGTGGCCTATATGCCCCAAAAAGACCTGCTACTGCCCTGGCGAACGGTCCTGGGCAATGTGATCCTCGGGCCGGAGATTGCCGGCATAGCTCAGGAGGAGGCTACCCGTCGGGCACAGGAGCTGATGCCCCTGTTCGGTCTTGGCGGGTTCGAGAATAGCTATCCCTCCGCGCTATCCGGCGGCATGCGACAACGAACAGCTTTGCTGCGCACAATCCTGTTTCAAAAAGACATCCTTTTGTTGGACGAGCCGTTCGGCGCACTCGATGCCCTAACGCGGATGGAACTCCAGGAATGGCTGCTGGAGGTCTGGGAACAATTCAAGCACACTATTATCTTCATCACACACGATGTGGACGAGGCAATATTTCTTTCAGATCGTGTGTATGTCATGACCCCACGCCCCGGACGAGTTCGCGACGTAGTCGCTGTAGAGCTTAATCGACCTCGGGAGCGTGCGATGGAGAACGCGCCTGAGTTTGTTCGACTGCGCGGGCGGTTGCTGTCGACCTTGCGAGGGGAGTAGTGACGTGAAGATCTACACACGCTCAGGCGATGAGGGAGAGACGAGCCTGTTCGGGGGACAACGGGTATCTAAGACCAGCCAACGAGTTGGAGCTTACGGCGCCGTAGACGAGTTGAATGCAGCGATCGGCCTGGCCGAGTCATTCGTCGATGATTCTGGAATCAGTGGCCAGTTGAAGCAGCTTCAGAGCCGGCTTTTCGACATCGGCGCCGACCTGGCTACGCCGCAGGCCGGCGCGTTGGAGCGCACGCGGGCTCACGTGCCGAGAGCGCAGGCTGCCTGGGTGAAAGACCTGGAAGATGAGATAGATGCGGCGGAGGGCGAGCTGGATCCACTCACCGGCTTTATTCTGCCCGGCGGAACGTCAGGCGCGGCCGCCCTGCACATGGCGCGTACAGTATGCCGGCGCGCCGAGCGCCATGTGGTTGCACTCTCGCACCAGGAAGACGTCAACCCTTCCGTGTTGATCTTCCTGAATCGCCTGTCGGACCTACTGTTCGTACTGGCGCGCCTGGTCAACCAGCGGGCCGGCCAGGAAGAGATGCCCTGGACCACTGACGTGCGCGGTTCTGGGTCTGGCGGTTGACAAAAGCTGTCAAATCAGGTAAAATAGCTCTCGGTAGATACCCAAACCCATCTCGGGGAGAGCCGGCCTGCCCGTGGCTGACACCGGGATAATGGCCTGACACGGTTTGAGGATTGGGCATCAGAACTGAAGAGTTTCGCGAATTACGGGCCGCTCGCATTGCGAGCGGCCTCGGCGCTGAAATGGCCCAAATTACCATAGGGTGTCCGTATAACGCCCGTACAAGGATCGTAGGGCGCGAAGCCGAAATGTATGGGTATCATCCTGCGTTAACCATTGACAAGAGAGCAAGAATTCGGGTACAATAGACACGGTTGCAGCGTGCAGACGACAGGGGGCAGTTGTCAAAACTCAATTGACCCTTACTGTTACTGTGGAATCTGTTCCAGTATTGCCCTTCGCGGGTCCCCTCCAACCCACGTCGGCATCAGCTTTAATGTTGCAGATGCGGTGTCTAAAACCTTGGCACTTCGGCATAGCGGATGACGAGCTAGGTCTGTAGATTTGCCAAAGGCCCGAATTTTATAGACCTGGAACTGTCTACTGACATGTAGCGTGTCCGACCTGAACCAGGCTATCACGAGATCCACGTCCTGGATCTGGGGCGCCAGCGACGCCCTATACGCCAATGCAGAAAAGTCGCGCCCGACCGAATGTAGTCCTGGAGTATGCTTGTAGCAATCAGTCACGGCCCATCACGCGTCTGTCATGTAATTCAGGTTCTGCCGCGTGTTTTGGCCTCACACCACACATCCTGGGTTGTCCCCCCACCTTGTCCTAAGGGGACGCTTGACCTATGAATCGAGGCATGACACGTATCACGCTTGTGGTCTTGGTCGTGGTCGGCGCCTTTGCCATCAGCGCCGTTGCTGTGACCGCCGATCCCACTGTTCTAACTGAGTCGCTCCCTCCAATGGACCAGCCGGGGCCGCGCGTAGGCTTCTCGTTCACCCCGATGCCCAAGCTGGTGTTCATCGATGGGGAAGAGTTCGTTCTTCGGTTCACAGCCGCTCCGCTAACCGGCGCCGTGCAGGTTTGGGATCTGGACCTCAGCACCTACATGACATACGGCTCACGGTTCGAGGGGGGTGATAGCTTCGGGCCAAGCCAGCGGGCAATCCTGAGCACGGTACTGACGAACTACGGCTTTGTCCCCGATTCCTCAGATCCCACCGGTACACTGCGAGCGATATGGCGTGGACTCAGCGAAGCTGAACGGTCTGCGTTGCTCAACGACTTGAAGCCTCTGGGATTCGAGTACGAGCCATGGGTGAGTGCTCTGGAGATGCTCCAAGGCTTTTGGACCGAAAGCGGGCTCTGCGATGGTATGTTGGGACTGGTGAGCGGACCGGATGGCAGCAGCATGATGTTGCATAATCCGTGTCTTGCCCCGCGCCCATCCATAGAAGCTCTGGTTGACCACGGGCCCACTGGCTGGTATGAGTTCACTCAGGCTTTAACTTCAACTTTGCAGATCGCAATCCAGTACGCAGAGCAAGGTTATCCCGTTGAAGTTTTCGTTGCGAACCGCGGCCCGGTGATGGATGATGACCGGGATCGAATCCCAGAGATCATTGACCTGGCTACGGCCTATGGCATCCGGGTGAATGTGATCCCGATGGGGAATGAACCCGGGAGCCGAATGCGGTTCCCCTACCTGAAGCCACTTCGCGAGCTGGCTGAGGCTACAGGAGGGTCGGTCTATTATCAGCCCAACCTCCAGAATGTCTACGACTTCACAATGTTGTCTCGCATGGTCCCACAGATGATGCGCGATTTTTACGGCCGGATGGGTCAGATCGATCGTGGTACACTCGTTGCCCCGCGTGCATCTCTGGTGCTGAAGCCGTCCGAGCATGTGCGGATTTTGTCGCCGACGGTCTCTGATGTTGCCGGCGGCAACGGCATACGTATCGATTTCCAGAACCTGACGATCGGCGCGCCGCAGTCCGTCGATATCCGCTTGCGTGTATCGACGGATATTACGGGAACACTGCTCCCTGTGTTCCAAGGCCCGACGGGTTGGACAGACTCCCGCGCGTCGTATTTCGAGTGGATCGATCCGACTGGGCTTCCGCATCGCGTCCCACTACCGCAACGTGTGATCTCGGTGACGACGAGTGCGGGTCAAGAAGCCATCCCGACAGCCACGGCGACGCGGAGGCGCGTGCCGTCCCCGACATTCTCGCCCTCCGCCACGGCCACGGCGACACCTACGTCCACACCGACAGCCACAGCGACGCGGACGCGCGAGCCGTCCCCGACACTCTCGCCCTCCGCCACGGCGACGCCTACGCCCACACCGACAGCCACAGTGCCTCATCCATCGCCGACCGCGACGCAGCCTGCGGCGCCAACACAAACCGCCACGTCGCCGCCGTCGCCGACCGCGACGCAAACGGCCACGCCGCTGCCAACGGCCTCTTCCACCGCCACGACGCTCCCATCCGCCACGGTGACGACAGCGCCAGCATCTCCCACGACGACCGCCACATTGCTGCCAACGGCCTCTTCCACGCCGACGGCCACGTTGGAACCAACGGCCTCTTCCACGCCGACAGTGCCACCGTCAGCCACAGCGACTGTCATGCCATCTGCAACACCATCTTTCACGCCGACGGTGACACCGACAGCCACGCCGACGCCGACGGTCACTCCGACGGCCACACCCACGGCCACCACAGAGCCAGTGACATCGCCTGTAGTGCGCTCCCACAGC
>JBHHXF010000229.1:0-6127 GCA_046756905.1 Anaerolineae bacterium
ACGGGTACATTCTTGGGGCCGGCGCCAGCGTCCGGATCCACAGCGGCCGGGACGCAGTAGACAACCCACCCACGGACCTCTTGTGGATCAGGCGTTCTATCTGGAACAACAGCGGGGATAGAGCGGACCTACTCAACGCGGAAGGCCATCTGGTAGACACATACAGCTATGGCGAGTGCGCGCCGTAGCCCCTGCCCCGTCGTGTGGATGAATCTCCACGTTCATTCAAGAAACGAGTTTCCCTAGGAACCCGCAACTCAGATCCTGATGCCGGCCCAACTTTCAATCGGCTCGATGGAACGGACAACCCGCATGCCGGCCTCGGCGAACCTCTGGAACGCGGCGTCGGCTTCGTCGGTGTAATCGACGATCCCCGGTGCGACGACAGGGGAGGTGCAGTCCTCCAGCAGGTACACTTTCTGTGCCAACTGTGCATCTTGCCGGCGGATGTCCTCCAGCAAGTCGTCGATAGTCCAGGCAACGCAGTGGCTCTTGGCCTGGCCGGCGATGATCACCGCGTCGAACGTCATGAGCTTCTCGATGAACGGAGCGTTCTTCTCAGCAATCTGCTTGCCGTCCGGGTCTGTCAAAACCTCCGGGCCGAGGACAGAGTAATGCTCGGTCAGCGGATGGCTGCCTTTAACCTGGAAGGCCGGCTGGCTCAACCGTGCAATGCTGTGGAAGAAGATTGCTTCTTCCACGGCTGAAACCAGCGCGTGGCCGATGCCCCCCAACATCGCATGGTATGGCCATATCGTCAGATCATACTTGCCCCGATCTCTAAGCTCCTTCGCATAGTGCAGGAGATGCCGTTGTCCGTAATCCTGGTCGATCTGCAAGCTGTCAGCAACAGCCGAATTGAACTTCCACCGGCCCTCCTCCACATCTTCCACTGAAATGAGTGTTAGTGGATTCGGGTGTTCCCCTCTGTCATTCACCAGGAAGATGGAGTGAAATATCTGCGTCGCCTGGTGGGTGTCCATCGTCGGGAAAACCTGAGTAATCGCGCCCAGGTTGCGATAGATGAACTCACACAGCCGGCGATTGTCGTCAACCGCCCCTGTCCCCGAACGCCCGCCCACGTACAGCTCGAAGTCGGGAATGCAGAACGTGTTCTGCACATCCACTGCAATCAGGCAGATTCTGAACTTGTCGGCAGCCGCAGGTCGGATGTCATGTCGGGTTGCCCACTGCTCAGCTTCCGCGGCCCGCTGCTGATACGGAACTCTCCAGACTTCGCCGACGGCATGGGGGTCGAAGTGTGGTGGGATCGGAAGCTCACGGTATGCCATATCATCCTCCCTCTCAGTTATTGTCGGTGGTTGAAACCGTGCCCACTTGGCGCTAGATGGCTGGATGGTTGGATGGTTTGCGCAGTGCCCAGCCAACTAGCCATCTAGCTATCCAACCATCTAGCCAACTAGCCATCTAGCCATCTAGTCATCTAGCCTCGGAGCAATTCCCCCTGCAGAAAGTCTAGGCCCCACGGGGGACCGTGTCAAGTGCAACAGTAGGAAAAACGAACACAGGACGGCGGTCACTCGTGGGCTGTTTGTTGTGCAGACTCACGGGCGCCACAGTTATAATGGGGCAGTGGCGTGACACAGCCCTGCCGAGTGTGACACTACTGTTGAGGAGAATAGCCTTGCTTGGACCAATTTGGAATACCGCATCGCAGGCCCAGAAACTCTGGGGCGTTTTTCGCAAATCCTCCCTCGTCTGGTTGTTGGACCCCTGTCACCCCCTTCTCCGCATCCTGCGGGCCAAGGCGCCCGGCACCTATCACCACAGCCTGGTAGTAGGTTCCCTGTCGGAGAGTGCTGCGCTCCAAATCGGAGCCGACGCCCGGCTGACGCGTGTCGGCGCTCTCTATCACGACATCGGCAAGAGCAACCGGCCGGCGTTGTTTGGCGAGAACGGCTTCTCCAGCCTGCACGATACGCTGGACCCGGTCGCTAGCGCCCAGTCCATCATCCGTCACGTAGCGGATGGCCTAGCCATTGCCCGGGCTCACGGACTGCCGGCATCGGTGCAGAGCCTCATTGCGCAGCACCATGGCACATCCCTCGTCGGCTTCTTTTATCAGAAAGCGACTGCAGCCGGACAGTCAGTGCCAGACAGCATGTTCCGGTATCCTGGCCCTCGACCCCAGTCGCCCGAAGCCGGCATTTTGATGCTGGCAGACATCGTTGAGGCGGCTGTGCGTGCATCCCAGCCGGCTAACCGCGGAGGAATAGCAGGTGTGGTGTCGCGCCTTTTCGAGGAACGGTGGGCGGATGGACAACTTGGGGATAGCGGACTGAGCCTGGCCGATCTGAACCTGATCCAGGCAGCCTTTCTGGAGTCACTTCAGGGTGTCTACCACACCCGCGTAGCTTACCCGGTTCAGAGCGACCCCGCGCCTTCGATGCCTCGTAGCGGACTGTGGATGGCCGGCGGGCCGGCCATTCCAGCTCAGGTTTGATCGTTCTGGATTTCAGTCGCTTCCTGCTGCAACTCATACAACTTGTTAATCGCTTCCAGCGGGGTCAACTCGGCAACGTCCAGCTCCCGTAAGGCTTGGGCCAGTTCGGCCAGCCGGCCATCGCCTGCCGATTGTGGGCTGAAGAGGGGCAACTGCAAGTTCTGATCCTGATCGACCTTGCGCACCAGCGCGTCGGGCGCGCGCGCCTCGGCCTCGAGATCGGTCAGAATGTGGCGGGCGCGGCGAACGACGGTGCGCGGCAGGCCGGCCAGCTCCGCCACGTGGATGCCGTAGCTCCGATCAGCGCCGCCAGGTACGATGCGGTGCAGGAACACCACGTCATCCCCTTCCTCTGCCACAGCCACGTTGAAGTTGCGAACCCTGGGCAGCCGCTCCGCCAGCTCCGTGAGTTCGTGATAGTGAGTGGCGAACAGGGTCTTGGCACGAAGCTGTGGATGATTGTGGATGTGCTCGACCACGGCCCAGGCGATGGAGATGCCGTCGTAGGTGCTGGTTCCGCGCCCAATTTCGTCCAGGATCACCAGGCTGCGGCCGGTGGCGTTGTTGAGGATGTTGGCTGTTTCTACCATCTCCACCATGAAAGTGGACTGGCCGGCGGCGATCTCGTCCTGAGCACCAATGCGGGTGAATATCCGGTCAACGATGCCGATGGCGGCCTGGTCAGCCGGCACGAAGGAGCCGATCTGGGCCATGAGGACGATGATGGCTACTTGACGTAAGAAGGTTGATTTCCCGGACATGTTCGGGCCGGTGAGGATGACGATCTCGCCTGGCTCCATGCGTGCATCGTTGGGCACAAACGGCTCGGCCAGCGCGCCGCGCCGGTCGCCGGCCAGAGCCTCGACCACGGGATGCCGGCCGGCCCGGATGTCCAGCCGGCCATCCTCCGACAGCGCGGGCCGCACGTAGTTGCGCCGCAGCGCCACCTCCGCCAGAGCCGCGTAAACGTCCAGATGAGCCAGTGCTTGCGCCGTCCCCAGCAGCCGCTCACTGTACCGCTGCACCTGCGCACACACTTCGCTGAACAGGCGCGCTTCGATCTCCAGGATGCGTTCCTCGGCGTTTAGCACGCGAGCTTCGTACTCCTTCAGCTCGGGTGTGATGAAGCGCTCCGAATTGACCAGCGTCTGCTTGCGGTGATAATCCGATGGAACAGCGCTCAGATTCGGCTTGGTGACTTCGATGTAGTAGCCGAAGACCTTGTTGAAGCCCACCTTTAGAGACCTGACGCCGGTCCGCTTGCGCTCGCGGCGCTCCAGGCCGGCGATCCAGTCCTTCGCGTCCCTGGAGGCCTCCGCGATGCTGTCCAGTTCCTGGGAATAGCCAGAGGCGATGACGCCTGGCTTGCTGAGGGTAGCCGGCGGGTCCTCGACAATAGCTCGCCGCACCAGATCTGTCACCTCTTCACACGGGTCCAGGCGCAAGTCGGCCAGTGCATCGGGCAGGCGTTCAAGCCCGTTCAGGGCCGTGAGGATGGCTGGCACCCGTTCCAAACTGGAGCGAAGCCCCGCCAGATCGCGCGGGCCGGCAATGCCACCCAGCACTCGGTTGGTCAGCCGCTCCAGGTCGCTGAGGTTCTTGAGATAGCCGATGATCTCGGTTCGCGTCGGCGTGTTCTGCGTAAACACCTCGACCGCGTCCAGCCGGCGGTTCAGCGCATTGACAGACAGCAAGGGCTGGTTCAGCCAGGATCGCAGCAGCCGGCCCCCCATGGCCGTCTGCGTGGAATCCAGGACATGCAGCAGCGAACCACGCTCCGACCGCCCGCGGATGGACTCCGTCAGCTCCAGATTGCGGCGCGTAGCAGCATCCAGCGTCATGAAGCTGCCCAGGGTGTAGGTGCTGAGGCCGGTGATCTGGGCCACCCCGCTGATGCTTGCCCTGAGCCCTGTCGAAGGGGCAGTATCGGCGAGGTATTGGATGATAGCGCCGGCGGCTCGTATGGCCCACGGAGATTCTTCCAGTCCGTAGCCGGCCAGGGAGGCCACACCGAAATGGTCCAGCAGCGTCCGTCTGGCCGTTTCCAGGTCAAAATGCCAGTCGGTGTAGGGGGTCACGACGAACTCGCGGCTCGCGGAGACATCGTCGCCCGCCAGATCAATGGCCGGCCCATCATCCGTTTCTGGGACCAGGCACTCCGCCGGCCCGATGCGCTCCAACTCCTGGCGCGCCAGCTTCTGGGGCGTTTTTCCGCTGAGCTGGGTGGCTCGAAACTCACCGGTGGTGATGTCCACATACGCGATGCCGGCGTGCTCGTGGTCCAGCGCCACAGCCGCCAGGTAGTTGTTTCGCTTATCCTCCAGTAAACCTGGCTCAACCACGGTGCCGGGCGTCACCACCCGCACCACTTCGCGTGGCATCAGACCGCCCACCGGCTCTCCCACCTGCTCGCAGATGGCCACGCGGTAGCCCTTTTCAATCAGCTTGGCGATGTAGCCCTCGACGGCGTGGTGGGGGACGCCGGCCATGGGGTTGCGCTCGCTGGCGCCGGCGGTGAGCTGCCGGCCGGTCAGCACCAGGTCTAGCTCCCGAGCCGCGATCCTGGCATCTTCGTCGAACGTTTCGTAGAAATCGCCCAGGCGAAAGAACAGAATCGCGTCGGGATACTGCTGCTTGATTTGCAGATACTGGCGGTAAAGGGGTGTTGGTCTGGCCATGAATGAAAGTATAACACCAGAGTAGATGGCTGTCAACGGTTAGGGAGGAGATGGCTAGATGGCCGGATGGCTGGATGGCTGCCTACTTTGAACACCATGTTACTCAGCCTGAGTAGAAACCAAGCCATCTAGCCAACCAGCCATCCACCCTTCCGGGTTGCAGACAGCGGGCCGGCCTGCTAGAATTGGCGGTGAGGATGAGCAAGGTGGATGATTATGGAGATTGAAGGAACCGGTTCAAGAGATGATTGATTCCTATCACACAACGCTTCCCGAAGACATAGGCCTGATCGATCTACGTCTTCTCGGTCTTGCGGGGCTGAACGGCACGTACGTCCTGCTGGGCGACGAGCCGGCGCTGGTAGACCCTGGCCCGGCTAGCACGTTGGACAGCCTGGAGGCAGGCCTCGCCACGTACGGTCTGGCGCTGGCGGATGTGCGGGCGCTGTTGCTGACGCACATTCATCTGGACCATGCCGGCGCTACTGGCTCGTTGGTGGCCCGCTGCCCCGATCTGCGCGTGTACGTCCACCAGCGCGGCGCGCCACACATGGCATCACCTGAGCGCCTCCTGAACAGCGCCGGCCGGCTCTATGGCGACTGGCTGGAGTTCCTGTGGGGCGAGACGCGCCCGGCGCCGGAGCAGAATCTCGTCCCACTGAGTGGCGGCGAGACGATCCACCTGGGCGGGCGTGTGGTGCTCGCTTCCGACACACCGGGCCACGCCTACCATCACCTGGCCTACTTCGACGAGGGGAGTCGGTCGGCCTTCGTGGGGGATGTGGCCGGCGTGCGGCTCGCTGGTATGCCCTACGTGCGTCCCGCGACGCCCCCGCCGGAGGTCGATCTGGAAGCGTGGCAGGCAACGCTGGACAGACTGCTGGCGCTGGAACCGAGCCGGCTGCTGCTCTTCCATTTTGGTCCTGCTAACGATCCCACCGAACACATCGAGCAGTTACGCGCCCGCCTGCTCCGCTGGGCCGAA
>JBHHXF010000230.1:0-6125 GCA_046756905.1 Anaerolineae bacterium
TAGTCCAACTCGCTCATCAGGCGCAGCCCACTGCGGGTTGCCAGCACTGCAAAGAGGAGCGAACCAATGACCATACCCACCGCGCTGTAGTGGTACCCAATTGTCCGACTGAGCATGTACCCGACGCCGGCGTTGACAACCGAGGCCAGCATGATGGCTCGCAACACCGGAATCGGACGGGACAGGGAGAAGAAGAACACCCCGTTGAAAAGCCCCACCACCATCAGGTTGTACCCCACCGCACCGATCCAGTAGACAAAGAACGTGATGGGGCTCTTGAAGAAGTCCCGGACCAGCTTGATCTCCTCGAAGTGCCGGAGCCAGGTGACGGCGTAGTAGGTGGCGATGATGCTGATGACGGCAATCACAACGAGCAGAATCAGTTGGCGCAGGTAGAATCGCTTGAAGAAACGGTTGTGCCCATCGATGTCGAACGCGCTGAAACGCTTCTGGGTGGGGATGATGCTGGCCGCGAACTCGTTGATGGTGTATTCCAGCAAGGCGATGCTGAAGACCAGCGAGACCAGCGCCCAGTCCATCCCCAGTTCGTAGGGCGTGCGAAACCAGATGATGTACGGCAGCGGCTGCTCGGAAGCCGACCAGCCCACAAGCCGATCCAGGAACAGATAGCCGAAGTAGAACATGCCATACAGGAAGTAGAGCCGCAAAGAGTAGTAGAGAATGGACCAGGCCGGCAACCGGGCGTCTTTGAGATCGGCTGACACCGACCTGGCTGCTTTCTTCAGCAGGTAGTAGCCATAGATGCCGACGATGACATTTGTGCCCAGCAGGCCCAGCCCGTGTGCCGCGTAGATGCCCCAGTTCGTGTATGTCATAACCACATGCACGATCCCCACGCCAGCCAGCGTGCTCAGCAGAATCGCCGCCCTTCGGGTCAACACATACAGAATCGAAATAAACAGCCACAACTCTGACAGCAACACGTAGTACATCAGGCTGATCCAGACCATCTCCTGGGTAAAGAACGGGATGATCAGGTTTAGCAAGTAAAACCCCAGTCCCACCGCCAGAACCAGGCCGGTCCCCATCTTGATGAGGCCATAGCAGACCTGTTTGGCCAGGATATGGTTGCCGGCCTCGGAGTAGGACATCCCCTTGCGACCGATGGCCTGCACAAACCCGCCGGTTACGATGAAGCTCAGCACCGTCCCGATGGCCACCACCGTCGCCCGCTCCTCGCTGAACTCCAGAAAGGCCCACAGGGAATAGCGTAGCGCCAGTACAGCGATGATCTGGCCGGTCATGGGCAGGGCAAAGAGGGTGCCCTGGAAGTAGAACTTAAGAATCCGTGCCAACTTGCGCCACCAACGAACATCGGGCAATTCGGCCCTTTCAGGTGGTTCAGCTTCCAATCGACGCCGGCAGCGGGCGTAGATCTCCCTGGCCAGGATCATGATGGAACCCTTGACCACGTACCCCGATTGCGGTTCTGTCCAGCGAACGAGGGGTTCGACGCCGTACTTCTCTTCAGCGTCCACGTCGCGCATCCCTTTGCTCTCCAGGGTCGCGGCCACGGCCCAGAAATCCACCGGGCTGCCGCAGGTTTCCAGGATGAAGTCCACCAGCTCTTCCTTCTCCACCTCCCAGGGGTCAGGCTCAAGAATCTTCGGCGCGGGTGTGTGGGCCGGGTCCTCCGCCAGCACAGGCGTGGCGAGATGCCCATCGGCCCCGATGGTCGCATCGGTCAGCCCGATCCCTTCGGCCAGGGCGGTTGGCTCTGCAAGGGACTCAATCTTCATGCCGGCCTCCACGCCGCTGCGCCTGTGCCTCCGCTGACATCAGGCCATCGCTGGAGCCGCCCGGCTGATCATCGCTTGCCCCGCCATTGAGCGCACGCGGCCGCAGCACGCTGCCCAGGTATTGGAAAACTCTTGCCGGCAGGGCCACGCTGGCTGCTCCACGCCCCTCTCCAGGCAGCAACACGCCGTCATCGGGCAGACACGCCGGTGACTCCTGCCGGATAGCCTCGATCTCGCGCTCCCAGGCGGTGATGATCCGGGCATTCTCCGCTCGGATACCGTCCAGATGCTCATGCTTATACGCAGCCCATTTCTCATAGCTTTCGCGATAGCCATCCACCGAGGTCGCCGTGGTGAACTTCGCCAGAATCATCTCGCGGCCTTTGCGGGAGAGTCTCTGACGGAGGTCGTGATCGCCCAGCAGCTTGACAATGCCGGCGCCGAAGGCCTGGGGGTCACGCGGCGGGACGACCACGCCATGCCCTTCCAGCGCCTCCCTGACGCCCCCCACGTCCGTCCCCACCACCGGTGTGCCACAGGACATGCTCTCCAACACGGTGAAGGGGAACCCCTCGGAGATGCTGGAGAGCAGGCTGATGTCCCCGATGGTGAAGATGCGGGCCGGCTGATTGTGGAAGCCGCCGAAACGGAACGTCCAACTATCCATATCGCCGGCACCATCGTCGCCGGCTTCATCCCCCGTGCCAGGCCCCAACCCCAGCTCCCTAACTAGATTGCGGCATTTCTGCACGTACGGCGGATCAGCCTTGAGTGAACCATGGACGATGACCTTCAGGTTGGGGATGCTTTCGTGCGCCACAGCCACCCCCCTGATCATCGTCTCCAGGTCTTTAAGCGGAAAGACTCGCGCCGCTGCCACACAGGTGGGGTAGTTCCTGAACTCCGCCGGCTTCGGGCCAGGCACAAACACGCCCGGATCGACGCCGTTGTAGATCGTGGTGACTCTCTCTGGACAGCCGCCAAAGGGGATCTCCCAACGTTGGTTGAAGTTGGCCACCGGAGAAAGCTGATCGGCATAGACGTAGTTCAGCTTCGAGACGAACGTGGACAGATTGATCAGGAAGCGCTTCGCGAAGAACGTGAAATCGGTGGCAGAGACGGCGATGTAACGCTCGCGGGCGTACACGCCGTGGTCGGTGATGATGAACGGGGTGCCGTACTCGAATTTGGCATAGATGCTCGCCAGCCCGCAGGCCGCCGCGATGGTCGAGTGGCTGACATCTGTCTCCGGCACCGGAGCAGCGAGCGCCATGAGCATGCTGTAGAGCCAGCGCAGCCCGGTCGTCAGATCGAAGACGCTGGGGTACTCGTCAGGTAGAAACTGCTCCGGATGCTCACGATAGGGGCGCAGCATCTCCTCTTTGAACACGTCCCACACGAGTCTAGATTTGAAAGTCAAGTTGTAGTCGTATTCCCGAAAATAGCGGAACATGGCCCAGATCGTCGGGCCGTATACGAGCGCGTCGGTGCCCGGCTCTTCGAAGCCGCGCAGGAAGTGACGGAAAAGGGGTATGAACTTCTCTCGGATCACCTCCTCGGTGGTGGCCTGCTTGCGCAGAAATAGCTCGGAGAAAGGAATGTTGGGCGGAGCGCGGAAGGGCAGAATCCACTCCGCCGGCTCCTCTGCTCCCCACATCGGCACCTGGATGATCCGCCGGATGTTCGGTTTGTCATCCACCGGGAACTTCGTTTTCACTTGCGGTGTCCCGGTGACGGCGAAGACGACGTAGTCGACCTGGGGCAACTCCTCTACCAGGATCTTGCACCAGGTGGACACGCCCCCGCCGGCAAAGGGGTAGGTGCCCTCGGTCTCGAAGAGTACGGAAATACGATCAGTCATCGTCACACGCCGACTAGCCGCCGTAGGGCGGCTTCGCACGGGTTGCCGCGAATTCATTCGCCAGGCATTCACGCATCACGCATCTCCGCGATAGCCTCGCTCACCGTGTCGTGCATCTCGAACAGGCGGTTCGTGCGGGTGAGCTGGAAGACCTTCTGCAGGGCCGGCCCAGGTTCGGCCAGAGCAAGCCGGCCACCGACAGCGCTCATCCGGCGATGGGCGGCCACCAGCACGCCCAGGCCAGAGCTGTCCATAAAGGGCACAGCGCCAAGGTCCACTACCACGTGTTGTCCGCCACTGTCGATGATTTCTTGCAGGGCATCCTGGAACGTGGGTGCGCCGGCCACGTCCAGGTCGCCGCTCAGTTCCACAACCCTGACCGGGCCTTCTGTGTAAATCTGATAGTCCATGCATGCCTCCTCGTCTGTTGTGTACCAGACCTTTAGGGTTTTGGAAACCCTAAAGGTCTTGTTTTGCAGGCGGCGGTACCTCCTCACCCGCCGCCTCAGCCCGCTCCACCGCCTCCAGATAGATAAAACACCCAACACATTCTGCATCACCGTGGTGAATGCAGCGGGCGTCCGGGAGGGTCCAGCAGGGCGCGGTCGCCGTGCGGGCCGGGCACGTGGCGCAGGCCACCTCCGGCTCACCCTTGAACTCAAAGCAGGGCCGGAAGGGAGCGCCGGGCAAGGACTGGCCCCGCTGCCGGTCGAAGACCGCCCGCCAGGCATCCACCACCACCGGGTCGAACTGCCGGCCACGCCGTGTCTCCACCTCCTCGAACAGCCTGGAAGGGGGCATGGCCGTCTGGATGGGATCGGCGGTGGTGCTTTCGACCAGGAACTCTGCCAGCGCCAGAATGCGACCGCCGACGGGAATCTCGTCCCCCTTCAGGCCGGCCGGAAACCCCCAGCCGTCAAACCATTCATGGTGGGCACGCACCATGTCACCGGCAGCCTGCCCGTTGGGCAGGACATCGAACATGGACGCACCGATGGTGGGATGGTGGTAATCGGCCTGGAAACCATGCTCAACCTCCACAATCCCGCACATGCCCACGTCGTGGCCCAGGCCGGCCACTTGCAACGCCTCCAACTGGCCCTCGCTCAACCCCATCTCCCCACCGATGGCCAGCGCCCAGTCGGTGACGCGGCGGTGATGACCCTCGCTGTGGGGGTAGCGGGCATCCAACGCCCGGGCCAGCGCGTGGATCGTGTCCATGAACTGCTGGTTGAAGACCTCGAAAAGCTGCACGTTCCCCAACACCAGCTCAATCTGCCCGGCAAAGATCTCCAGCAGGTTCAGGCTGTGCTCCGCCGGCGTCTGGCCGGCGTCCAGGTTCATCAGCCCCAACACCCCCAGCACCTGCTCGGCGTCCGCCAGCGGGACGGCCAGGATAGCCTGAATGCCAAGCTCCGCCGCCCGGACAAAATCGGCGACGTAGAGGGAGCGATCCGCTTCATCCAGCCACTCCAGGAAGCCGGCCCCCGGCGTCAGATCCACGTCATCCAGCAAGCCCTGCGGCAGGTCCACCGCCGAGTGTAGCTTAACCGCCCCCGCTGTGTCGACCAGAGCAATGAAGCCGGCCTGGGTCCCGCTGGCTTTCACCGCCAGGTCCAGCAACAGGTTGAGAAACTCATCCAGCTCGAAGGCGGAGCGCAGCATCTGCCGGCTGACGTCGGAGCGGGCCTCGTATTCCGCGAGCTGTTCCCGCAAGTGATTCTGCTCACGCGCCAGGGCGACAGCGTGGGCCAGCGGCGCAGCTACGGATTCCATCACTTTGAGCAACTGGCGGCCCGGCTTGTCGGAGACAGGCCCTACCTGCACCACTCCGATCTGTGTCCCCTGGCGGTGTAGGGGCACGGAGTACAGCGGACCAATCGGCGTGGCGACGACACCCGCCGTCGCGTACCGCTCATCGCGCGGCAGGTCCAGGGACAGGCCGGCGCTCACAGACACGACGCTGTCAGAGTAGAGTTCGTCGTCGGCCTCGAATGTCTCGATGTCCGCTGTGTCCTGTCCCCACCGGCCCAGGGTCCCGCCCAGGAACGACACGTCCGCGTCGGGCTGGGATCCCTCCGATCTCTTGCCTGCGCTACTGGGGTAGCGCAGGCGCAGCAACTGAGGTCGGCTTTCGGGACTAACGGCCAGGTAGAGGGCCACCACAGGCCGCTCAGCAGCCGTGGCAACCAGTTCCAACAACGCATCCAGCCGCGCCTCATACTCCGTGTGCTGAGCCAGAGCCTCGAAGAAGCCAGACCAATCGAGTGCTCGTGGCCGGCCCAGCGACAAGCCCAGGCGTGGACGATTCTCAAATCTCATCGTTGCTTCCTCCGATGGCAACCATTCATCTACTACGCTGCCGGCGGTTGAAACCGCGCCAACGCTTGCGAAGCGCCGTCCTGAGGTCCCTCCCGAGCCCGTCGAGGGGCCTGCTGAAGGGTCGGCCTTCGCCGACTAGCCGCCGTAGGGCGGCTTCGCAACGGTTGCCGCGAATTCATTCG
>JBHHXF010000231.1:0-6087 GCA_046756905.1 Anaerolineae bacterium
GTAACCCGCTTCAGCGGTTCTTGTACCCGGACAACGACTGAAGTCGTTACTACAGCCCGGCCCGCACAGAGCATTAGTTGCCGCCACTGTCAGGCGCGCCAACCTGCGCAAGGATTGCGAAGCGCAACTCCTTGTCCTGTCCGGGGAACGGCCACTGCTCACCGAAAGGCACCCCACGCGGATCGTCGGAGAAGACCTGAACGATGCGCGGTTCTGCGCTTCCTTCCACTCGCTTGGCATCCAGCGCGATCATGAACTCCTTAGCCTCGCCGGGCTGGAGCACCAGCGTGGGGGACAGGACACCCGTACCTCCCACCTCGTAGCCTTCAACCTGCGCGACCGTACAACCGCAGCTTGTGTACAGTCCGGTCACGGTCAACTGCGCATCCCCAACGTTCTTCAGCGAGAATGTTTGCTGCCCGATGGCGGTCGGCTCCAATTGGCCGAAGTCGTAGGCGTTGCCACAGTGGGAGTTCAACCCCTCAACGGCAAGCTGCGGATGCGGTCCGCTGGTGCCGACGTCCTTCGTCAACCGAAAGTCGGCCGCGACAACGTTCTTCTGAAACTCCAACAGGTTGATCACGAAGCAGGGGCTCTGCATAACATCGCCGGCCACCATTCCCACGGCGTCTGCTTCAGTCAGCTCCTCGCCCTGGCCGGGCGACACCGGCTGGGGCACTGCTTGGATCTGGCCCTGTTCTTGCGCTGGCGGTACCTGTTGGCCGGGCGCTGGCGCCGCAGACTGCTGAAATTGGGTCTGGGGCGACTGCTGTGCGGCGGTGGAAGAAAAGCCCCTGCCCCTAAACTGGCCGGCCAGCACACCCACTCCCAGCGCCAGCCCCAGCGCCAAGACTATCAGGAAGCTCAGCAGGAACCGTCGGTCTAGCGTGATTTCGACATCCCCACCGCTCTTTTTTTGACGACTCATATGCCCCTTCTCGTGAGACTATTGGCCTACGTCGGCCTTGATGGTGAACTCCACCACCGGAGCGGCCGGATCATTGGTCTCAATGATGACCTGCCGGGTGATCTGCTTGCCGGCATCGTTGTTGTACGTCGGGTCGTAGGTCACGAGTAGGTCCGTGTTCTCGCCGGGTGGGACGGAGTCCTCGCCCGTATTGGCAGCCGTACACCCGCAGGATGCTCGCACAGACTTGATCACGAGCGGCTGCGTGCCCTTGTTCTCAAGTACGATGTGCGTTTCCTGAACCTCATCCGGCGGAACCTGTCCAAAATCGTAGAGATAGTTGGTCTCTGCCAGTCCGGGCAGTGCCAGCCGAGGGTTATCGCCAATCGGAACCTCGTCTCCAGCGGGCAGGCGTGCCTGCCGGACCGCCGGCTGGTCAAACGGCGCCTGCTGAGCCTGCCCTGGCTGGACCTGGATCACACTTCCAGGCTGGGACTGCTGTAGGCCAGGCTGCTGGAAGGCCGGCTGCGAGACCGCAACCGTCTGCGATTGGCCACGCTGACCCAACTTCAACCCGACGAAAAAAACCAGCCCTAGTGCAACTAGAAATGCTACCCCGCCCAAAAGAGCGTAGAAGAGTCGAGAGTCCAACTTTATGACTACTTGTTCTCCACTCTGTCCTTGCTTTGCCATGAATGATCCTCCTTCTCATCAAGAAAGTGTATGCTACCCGATGTCACTCAACATTAGTCACAGCTCACGCCTCGGTCAGGAGACCCTCGGCGAACATGCGTATCCCGCATCCCGTATCCCACAGCCCGCAACGTCCTGAGCCTGTCGAAGGGCATCCCGCTAAGGAAGCCACTCAAACCAGCGCACGCCGGCGTCTACTTTCTGCGGATGGCTTCCCCCGCGCAGCATAGTGTAGAGATGCTGCATCCGATCGGTATACGAGAAACCCATGAAAGCCCATACAGCTCCATCCGGCGAGAGCGCCGGCTCTTGCAGATAGAAGACCTTTTGTAAGTCAGTGATCTGCCGAGGTTGGCCACCGCCAGCCGGCGCTGCCCACCAATTCTCAAGATCTGGGCCGGCATCGCCACCGTACCCCTCGGATCGCTCAGCCCGTCCATAGTCTCGTCCGACAGTAGCGAAGAGCACAGATTCACCGCCTGGAATCCAGTAACGCTTGCCAGCCGGACCTGGCTCCGACGTCTCGCGTTGAATCAGCGTGATACTCTCCGCCAACGCATATGAATTGCCGTTAAGATCAACCACATTGAGGTCCCAGGGCGCGGATTCGCTGTCGCCAGACGAATACAACACAGATTGACCATCAGGTGACCAAACCGGCGCGTAGGCATCAGCCTCCACCAAAGTAATGGGCTTGGGATCATCCAACCGAATCATCCACAACTTCCCCGGTTCGTCTGTTGTGCTGTAAACCCACGCCCGCGCCTCGGCCGACCACACAGTATCAGTGATCTTGTTTGTAAGGATAGGCCGGGCTACTCCGCTAACAAGATCATAGACCCAGATGCCGTTAGGCTTCTCCCCAGTACCAGTGCTGGGATAGAATATCAACTGCGTATCGGTTGCCCATACAAACTGGTCAGAAAACAAAAGGTCAATGGTGGGTTCGAGGGCCAGCGCATCTCTCACCGGACCTAAATCGATCTCAGTCGGCTGTCGCGTGTCTGCGTCCAGCACATACATGGCCTGAGTGCCGGTATCCATGTCACTGACCAAGTACGCCAGGTATTTACCGGCGGGCGACCATCGCGGTTTGATCTCTCTCAGGTCATCCTGGGTCACTCGCGAGAGTTGAGCACTTGCTATGTCAACAATGTAGAGGTCTACGCTATCGGATGCACCGACAAGCGCCGCACTGGCGCCATCCCCCGTCCAAGTCATCTCCTGATCGGTGAGAATGCGAATCGCATCTGCGTCTCCCTCCAACCCTGGAGGAATCATCCGCTCAGCTAGCAGCACGTTTTCCAGGGAGTCCAGGTTCGCTAGCCACAACTGGCCTTCCTGACCGGCGAAGTACAACAAGGAACGCCCGTTGGGTGACAACCACCCGCGTCCCGCGTCTTTGTACGAGACCGTGAGCAACTGGGGAGGCTTGGGAGACAGCTCAAGTGGCTGACTGTCGGAGCCATCAGCGCCGGCAGTATAAAACCTGTAAGTCCTCGCATACAGCAAGCGATGCGTCGACTGGGGTTTCGGTCCGGGCGTGAAGGTGGGCCATGCCGGAGGTGCGGGATCACTCCCCCGCAGTTGCCGGGGCACCTCCGCGGCCAAGTTCACAGCCTCTTCTTCCGAACTGGGCACAGGCTGCGATGCCGGCGCCGACTGCTGCTGACCGCCCGAAGGAGCAACCGCAGCTACTGGCGGCGCTGTCGGCGCTGCCGCTGGCGAAGATCCACCACAGGCCAACAGCCCCACTGTCAAGAGCATGATGCCGAACAAAACCGTGAAGCGTGTCATAGAACTCCTCAATCAGTTATCAGTGATCAGTGGTCAGTAAACCCATGATTCGTTATCTGGCTGCCGGTCACGGGTTGCCGGCTACGGGCGCAAATCGGGGTCAGAAGATTGCAGCTCGGTTGGACCTCATTAGCGCCGACGTAGGTTAAACCAAATTCAACAGAGGCACCATTCAGGTCTCGCATAGAGGATGATTTCGCCGCCGGAACGCCGGCCTGATTAACCTCGACTGGCTGAGCGGAGATCGTCTCCCGTCCCAGGTGTAGGCTCTCGGCTGCGCACTCCTGACTGGCCGGCATCGTTGGCGCCGCGCTCAAGCTCGCATAACTGACAGCAAAAATCGCGATCACTATGACCGCGCTTACCAGTACGCTGGCAACCGAGGGCAACCTGAGGTGTACTGGCCGGCCATCCACCAGGCGACGGATGCGCTCCTCGGCCGGGGTCGCCGGCTCGCGACTCACGCTTATCAACCCGGCAAGAGACTTTCCGCTAAACAGGCCGCTACCAACCTCCACAGGCCACCCCAGGGGCTGACGATCGGTCGAGAGCAGCTTGAGTAATGCACTCGCCAGGGGCAGCTCGTCCATGCTGGTTGTCATAGTCTCATCGGCCGCCACCTCTTTGGCTGAGAGATAGCTGTCCCGAAGGTCGCCGGCCAGCGGTAGGAAGTAGAGTCCACGAGCTAATGCGCGACTCAACCAGATCTTGAGCGGGTCGCGGCTGCGAGCATGGTATCCTTCGTGGCGCAGAACAGCTCGTAATTCAGAGTCGTCCAGGATGCCCATGAGAGACGTCGGGACACACACACGCGGCCGGAGAAAGCCATAGCAGAACGGTATCGCAAGGGCGCCGCCAACGCAGTCGATCCGGTCATCAAGCCCCACTTCCCGAGCGATACGAGCGAGTCGGGCCGGCGCCGGCACACGGTGCGGCGCGAGGCTAGCCAGCAGACGCCGGGTAGTAAGCCACTGCCGGGCCAGGGTCAGGCCGGCTGCACCCACAACCGATAGCGCGACGGCCAGGGGTAGAAACACCCCCAGCGACGAAACCCAACTCAGCAGGTTGTCCCACGCCGACGCGCAAGCGTCATAAAGAGGTGCGAAGTAAGATACAAAGCCTGACAGCGCCACGAGGAGCCCAACACTGAGGAAGACAAGTGTGTAGAAGGTCACAGCCGCCGTGATATGGCCACTACGCCCGAGCGCAGACCGCATCAGCCATTCTCCTCACTCATGCGCGCCTGGATCAATTCATGCAACTCTACCAGTTGAGCAGAATCGATGCGGTCAACCGCGCTGACAAACTGCGCGATGGCCAGGTCGCCGAAGTCCTGAAGCAATCCCTCCACAACATTGCGCGAGACCTGAGCAAGAAACGTCTCTCGGTCCGCACACGGCGCATAATTGTAGGCCCGCCCTATTCGGTGGCGCGACAGAATCCCCTTGTCAACCAGCCGGTTCATCACGGTCATCACCGTCTTGTAGTTGCAATCCGTCCCCAATCGAGCACACACGTCGGCCACGGTCGGCTCCCCTATCTCCCAAATCACATCCATGATCCGGGCTTCCAGCTCGCCAAACACCCGCGCCAGGCCGCGCTGATCCAGTTTGAACGCCTGTATCACTTGTTTGCGAGTCATCATGTTCCCCACTGACGAAATCTTACACAGCGTAAGGCACCAAAAACCAAGTCCTATAACGGATCAGGGAGCCGATAAGATACGGGCACGGCTGCAGAAGGCGCCGGTCACTTTTGGGCAACTGACCGGAACCTAGTCAACCTTGACTGTTCCAACCTCCAAGCGGTCGATGGCACGCTGAAGCTGTGCTCGGGCTTCAACGGCCAGCGGTAGCAGATTCGGATTATCCGCCACAGTGAGCAGTTGGCGCGGGTCTGCGGCAACGACGGCGGCACCCCCCTTCACCTCGAAGACGATGACCCGCGCCGGCATGAGCAGGCCGGCGGCGTGCTCAGCCTTCAGCACGTGGGTCATGGTGCCGGCATCCCACGCAGCCAATACCGCGTAGGGCGCAAACTTGATCCCCGACGCCTCCAACATGCCGGCGACGTCGATTTCGGCAACAACGCCGAATCCTTCCTGGCGCAGAGCCTCTTTCGTCTGGGCCAACACATCGTCGAACGGCGCCATCACAACAGTGGACATGCCATAATCCACCACCGGCGCGCTAAGCATCTCCCCGGCGTCATGTTGTTCCTGTTCGATAAGCTCCAGGCCGCGCGAGAACCTGAGGACAGCGCGAAAGAAATACAGAAGCGGCGCCACAATCAACGCGAACATGACCACCGCCAAGATAAGCGTTCGGGCGTCGTCAAACATGCTATCCTCTATACACGCACTGGTAGGTGTGTCTTACATTCTGTAAGACACTCACCCAAAGAAAAACGCGGACCAGCATGGACCAAGACGGGAACTGCGATGGGGCGCTGTGTCCGCGTTCCGACGAGTTGTAACGCAACCCGAGCGACAAAGTTACGGTCTCATGATGTGAATATTGGAATCAAGTATGCGAATCGCAATCGATTTTGACCCAGGCTACAGACATGGCTATTATTGTGGTTAAGCCGGAGTCGCTCATACCTTCGTGACCACTCCACACCAACACACCCAACCACTCCCCACCAACACGCCGACTCCGAACAGATCGACCACAATCGTGACTACTCAG
>JBHHXF010000232.1:0-6080 GCA_046756905.1 Anaerolineae bacterium
ACCATGTACATCGGAGATTGGCTGGCGCGTCGGGAAACGCTGACGCCGGACAAGGTGGCGCTGGTAGATTCCATCACCGGTCGCCGAATCACATACCGCCAATGGAATCGCCAGACCAACCGCCTGGCCAACTGGCTGTGGGAAGCCCTCGGCGTCCGCAAGGGCGACCGGGTGGCCGTGCTTGCCATGAACTGCGTCGAATACCTGGGCGTCTGGTTCGCCTGCGGTAAACTGGGGGCCATCCTGCAGAACCTGAACTGGCGGCTGGCCGTGCCGGAGCTGGAGGGACTCATCAACGACGCCGCACCAACAACCCTGATCTACGGCGAGGATTTCGTCGAGCAGGTCAACGCTCTGCGCGGGCGGGTGGCCAGCGTGCGGCATTTCGTAGCCTTAGGCGCTCGGTCTGCGCCGGACGATCTGCCCTTCGTCACGCGAGACCGCTATCCCGATACCCCACCGCCGGCGGTTGAGCTGACGTGGGAAGATCCGTGGGTAATCTGCTATACCGGCGGTACCACCGGCCTGCCCAAAGGAGCCATCCTGACCCACGGCAACATCACCTGGAACTCGGTCAACACGGTGATGAGCTGGGGACTGAGGCCCGACGACGTGGCCATCCTGAACGCTCCCCTGTTTCACACGGGCGGCCTCAACGTTTTCACCGCTCCGCTCGTACACATCGGCGGCGCCAGTATCGTCTGTCGCGCCTTCGACGCCGATCAGGTATTCGACCTGATCGAAAACGCAGGCGTCACACTCTTCTTCGGCGTGCCGACCATGTTCATCGTGATGCAGCAACACCCCCGGTGGCCGGAGGCCGACTTCGCCGGCTGCCGGCTGATCATCAGCGGTGGCGCGCCGTGCCCCGTGCCCGTCTTCGAGCGGTTCTGGGAGAAGGGGGTGGACTTCAAAACCGGCTACGGTCTGACCGAGGCCGGCCCCAACACCTTCTGGCTGCCAGCGAAGGACGTGCGCCGCAAACCAGGCGCGGTCGGCTTCCCTCTATTCCACATCGACGTTCGGATCGTGCGGGAAGACGGCAGCGAGTGTGATCCTGGTGAGGTGGGTGAGCTGATAATCCGTGGTCCACACGTTACGCCTGGCTACTGGAACAACCCACAAGCGACAGCGGCCGCCATCGTCGATGGCTGGCTGCACACCGGCGACCTGGCGCGGCGCGACGAGGAGGGGTACTACTACATCGTTGGCCGGCTGAAGGAGATGTTCATCTCCGGCGGCGAGAATGTCTATCCCGCCGAGGTGGAGAGCGTGATGCACGGTCATCCCGCCGTGGCCGAAGCAGCCCTGATCGCGGTGCCCGATCCGAAGTGGGGCGAGGTCGGGCGGGCGATCGTGGTGCTGAAGCCGGGCGCGACGCTGGATGAGGCCGATCTGCGGGCCTATTGCCGGCAGCGCCTGGCCGGCTACAAAGCTCCCAAATCCGTCGTCTTCGTTGACGAGCTGCCGAAGACGGGTGCCGGCAAGATTGCCAAGCCGAAGCTGATCGAGTTGCACGGGTAGCCGAACTCACACAGTGCCTGAGCAGTCAACATACTCTCAAGGGCACGATGAAGCATGGGATGGCTGGATGGCTAGATGGCTGGATGGCTAGATGATACGTAAGCCATCTAGCCATCCAGCCATCTAGCCAACTATTCTCGGAGAAGCAAGGAGCAGAAATAGAATTGGTCAAAGAGACAAAACCGCTGACGAAGATCGAGGTCGGACAGAAGGCATCGTTCACAAAAACGATCACTGAGACAGACGTCGTTCAGTTTGCCGGCTCCACCGGCGACATGAACCCTTTTCACGTCGACGAGGAGTTTGCCCGGCGAGCACGCTTCGGAAAGCGTATTGCACATGGCGTGTTCGTCGCAGGCTTGATCTCGGCCGTATTAGGGATGAAGCTACCCGGACCAGGCACGATCTATCTGCACCAGGAGTTGGATTTTCGGCTCCCCGTTTACATCGGGGATACCGTCACAGCCACGGTTGAAGTGCTGCACGTGCGTCAGGACAAGCCCATTGTCACCCTTTCCACGAATTGCTACAATCAGGACAGCCAACTCGTCATAGAGGGTAAGGCAATTGTCCTGGTGGAGCGTGTCATCGAGTAGAACCGTAGTTCTCCAGCCGGCGCTTGACATCCCCCAGGAATGGGTCCGCCGTGCCGCCGTCCAGAATGCGGTGGTCAAATGTCAGTGACAGATACATCATGGGCTTTATGGCGATGGCATCCACCCCATCCACTTCGACCACGACCGGACGCTTCTGCACCATACCAGTGCCTAGAATCGCCGCCTGGGGCTGATTGATGATCGGCGTGCCCAGCAGGGTGCCGGCAGCGCCGTGGTTGGTAATGGTGAAGGTGCCTCCGTGCACCTCGTCTGGGTGGAGTTGGCGGTTGCGGGCGCGAGTGGCGAGATCGTTCACCGCTTTGGCCAGGCCGGCCAGGCTCTTGTCGCTGGCATTCTTAATGACCGGCACGATAAGCCCCTGCTCCAATGCCACCGCGATGCCGATATTGATCTCTTTTTTGAGCAGGATCCCCTCGTCGGTAAACGAAGAGTTAACCAGCGGATGCTGCTGGAGCGCCTCGACTACAGCCTGGATGATAAAAGGCATGTAGGTGAGCTTGACGCCTTCGCGGCGTTGGAACTTCGCCTTGTGGGCCTGTCGATAGCGCGCCACGGCGCTCATGTCTACCTCCATGATGCTCGTCACGTGGGGGGACGTGCGCTTGCTCAACACCATGTGCTCGGCGATCATCCGGCGCATGGGCGTCAGCTCCATGATCTCACCAGGCACCATCGCCGGCGCTTTTTCGGGTGGGCGAGCCGGCGGCGGGGGTGGCGCTGCCTCGCGTTGCCGCTCCTGATCTTCGATGAAGCTTAGGATGTCCTTCTTCGTCACCCTACCTCCGCGACCGGTTCCGGGGACATCTTCAACGTTGATGCCGTGCTCGGCTGCTATGCGTCCCACAACGGGGGAGATTCGGGCCGCGGCCGAGGGCTTGCGGGCTGCTTTGCCTTCGGCACGCTCATCCGCCGGCTTTGTGGGACCAGGAGGTTCGACTGCTTCGGTCGGGGCCGGCGCTGCCTCAGTCTCAGTCGGCATGGCTTCCCCTTCCTCGCCGATCACAGCCAGAACCGTGCCTACGCCCACGGTCTCTCCCTCCTGGACACTGATGCCCAGCAGGATGCCCTCAGCTTCGGACGTGATCTCCGTATCCACCTTGTCGGTGACCACTTCGAGCAGCGGCTCGTATTTTTCGACAGGCTCTCCTACAGCCTTGAGCCACCGGCCGACCGTACCTTCGGTTACACTTTCACCCAGTTGGGGCATCTTGATTTCTCGTGCCATGATGTCTCCTCTAGTAGGCCGCCAATTCACGAATGCCGGCGGCGATTTTCTCCGGGTTAGGCAAGAAGAAGTCCTCCATCGGTTTGGCGTACGGCATGGCCGGAATATCGGGGCCGGTGACGCGGTGGATCGGGCCGTCCAGCCATTCAAACGCCTCATCGGCAATGAGAGCCGCCACCTCAGCACCCAGGCCCATGGTTCGGGTGTCTTCATGGACGATGAGCACCTTGCCCGTCTTCTTCGCCGACTCCAGGATTGTTTGCTTGTCCAGAGGGTGGAGGGTTCGCAGGTCTACCACCTCCACGTCGATGCCCTCGTCAACCACCGCCGTGGCGGCCTCCAATGTATGGTGCAGCATCATGCCATAGGCGAAAACTGTGAGGTCCGTCCCTGCGCGCTTGATTTCCGCCAGGCCGATGGGGATCTCGTACGGTTCATCTGGCACCTCGCCCTGGATCAAGCGGTATGTCTTTTTGTGTTCCAGGTACAGAACCGGATCGGGGTCGCGAATGGCGGCGCGAAGCAGGCCGGCTGCGTCGTAGGGAGTGGACGGCGTCACCACTTTCAGGCCTGGAACATGGGCAAAAAAAGCCTCGACACTCTGGGAGTGATACAGGCCGCCGTGAATCCCACCGCCGTACGGCGTACGGATCACCAGCGGCACGTTCCACTCGCCATTCGAGCGGTAGTAGAATTTAGCCGCCTCGTTCACAATCTGGTCGAAGGCAGGATGGATGAAGTCGGCAAACTGGATCTCGGCGATGGGGCGCAGACCATTGACGGCCGCACCGATGGCGACTCCAATAATGCCCAACTCTGCTAGCGGTGTGTCGATGACGCGCAGTTCTCCAAATGCGTCGCGGAAACCTTCTGTGGCTTTGAAAACGCCCCCTTTGCCGGCGACATCCTCTCCCAGGACAATGATGCTTTCATCCCGCTGCATCTCATCCCACATAGTGTCGTGAATCGCTTGAATGATGTTCTTTGTCGTCATTGACGTTCCTCCTCACTCCAGCAATAAGCTTATGCCGGTTGCCAGCCGGCGGGGGGAGCCGCATAAACGTGCTCCAACGCGTATTCTGGCGGCGCGAGGGCCGCTTCGTCTGCGAAGTCTGTTGCGTCGTTGACGGCGGCCATGATCTCGTCCTCGATCTCAGCGACATCCTCAGTGGTGATAACTCTGTGATCCAGCAGGTATGCCTGGAAGCGATGAATCGGGTCTTTTTCATCCCGCCATGGCTCAACTTCCTCTGCGCTGCGGTACAACCGGTCGTCGTCGTCGCTGGAATGGGGCACGATGCGATAGGTCTTGGCTTCGATCAGCGTTGGTCCCTCGCCGGCCCGCGCCCGCTCGACGGCCGCCTTAGTCACCTCATACACCGCCAGCACGTCGTTACCGTCCACCACGACGCCGGGGAAACCGTAGCCGGCGGCCCGGTCGGCCACGTTTTCGATGGCCATCTGCTTCGACTGGGGGACGGATATGGCGTATTGGTTGTTCTGGCACAGAAAGATCACCGGCAGTTTCCAGATGCCAGCGAAGTTGAGGCCCTCGTGGAAGTCGCCTTTGCTGGAGCCGCCCTCGCCGAAGGACGTCAGGGCCACCGTGTCCTCACCGCGAATCTTGCTGGCCAGGGCAATGCCGGCCGCCTGTGGTATCTGTGTGGATACCGGGCTGGAGGCGGAGACGATGCGCGCTTCCTTCTTGCTAAAATGGGAAGGCATCTGCCGGCTGCCGCTGCTCACGTCATCCCACCTGGCAAACAAGGCCAGCATCAGCTCACGCGGCGTCATTCTGAAGCGGAGTACCATGGCTAAGTCGCGATAATACGGGCGCAGGATATCTCGATCGGGATCCAGCGCCCAAGCCGCGCCTACCTGCGTTGCTTCATGCCCCTGGCATGAGATGTGAAAGGCCACCTTGCCCTGTCGCTGCAAGATCCACATCCGTTCGTCCAGGCGTCGCGACAGCAGCATGGTACGGTATATCTCTATTAGATCGGACTCGGAAAGGCCGAGTCTTTCATGATGGGGCGCTTCCCGTGTCGGCGGCGACTCAAGTTCCTGCGTTGCAATCATGTCACACCTCCTTGTGTGTTATTCTCTTGATTCATGTTTCGTTAGTAGGATGCACCGTGGCCGGCGAAAGTTACCTGCGCCGGATTATAGCACAGGCCTGGATGGCGGTCCACCGGAAACAAACGGTCGTTTGTGAAGTGGTGGGTTTCAAGGTATAATCAGTGGCCGAGAGGAGGGCTTTGAGGTGTGAAGGTGTTGTTGGTAGACGACCATCCGTTGGTCCGCGAAGGAATCGCCAGCTTGCTGGTGGCCCGGGGCATGGAAGTGGTGGGCGAGGCCGGCGATGGCCTTGAGGCCCTGGACAAAGCGCGGCTGCTTCAGCCCGACATGATCCTGATGGACGTTCGTATGCCTGGCTTAAATGGGCTGGAGGCTACCCGCCTGATCAAGACTGAAATGCCAGAGATCAAGATCGTCATGCTCACCGTGTCGGACGACGACCAGGACCTTTTTGATGCGATCAGGAGCGGCGCTGAGGGGTATTTACTCAAGAGCCTGGGCAGCGCAGAGTTCTTTAATCTGCTGGAAGGTGTTGACCGGGGAGAGGCCCCCATCTCGCCAATCATGGCCGCCAAGGTTTTGAGTGAGTTTACGCGCCAGGCCGGGCACGGGCAAGCCCACGGCGCGAACACCTC
>JBHHXF010000233.1:0-6076 GCA_046756905.1 Anaerolineae bacterium
TGCGCGATCTAGAGCCACAGCCTTGGTCATCAGTACCACGGCACCTTTGGAGGCGCAGTAGGCCACAGCCTCTTCCCCGCCGACGATTCTCCAATCAGTCTAAGCATCAAATGATCTGGCCGTTGTTGTCCTGGTCGAAGTAGTCCCAGTCGAGGTCGTCAGCGTCCTCCTCGCCGAGGAAATCGTCGTCGTCAAGCTCACGCAGGTGTACCGACATTATCCACTCTTCCAACGCAGCTTCGGCAGCTTCACGGATGTCTTTGTCTGGGTCAGATTGCAGGTCGTTCAGCAGCAAGAAGGTCATCTCGTGACCGATCTCCCCCAGAGACCAGATGGCCGTGAGGCGAAGGTCTTTGTCCTCGTCAGCCTCGGCGATGCGCATGAGTTGGCGGTTAGCGCGGTCTAGCGGGAAGGCACCGGCCGCCCGGACGGCTTCGAATTCGATGTCGGGAATCGGACTGTACAGTGCTTCGAGAATGGGGCCTTCAAACCGTATGTTGCCATTGCGCCCCATGGCGAAGACAGCACTAACCCGCATCTTAGTCTCTGTGTGGTGGTACGCCTGCGCGATGATGTCCAGGATTTCTGGTTCGTGGCTGAAGCTGATGGCTTCGATAGCACGACGGCGTGCATCCAGGGGCCGGCTCTCATCGCGAATGATGGCCAGCAGGTAGTCGTAAACGCGTTGGAAGTCCGCCTGGGGCAGTTCGCCCTCGCGCAACACGGCGTCGTATGGTCCAAAGTCGAAGTCGTAGTCGGCCATCTCACCCTCGTAGATGAAACGACCCAATCCGGAGATCGCTTTCTCGCGAACTTCGTTGCTGGGGTCGTTCTCTGTCAGGTTGATGAGGGTGTCGATGTGGGCCGGCTCCGGGTACTCCCAGAGGCACTCTACCGCTCTAGCTCGAACCTCGGCCTGCTCATCTTTCAAGTACTCTTGGATGTGCGGACTGTAGTCGAAAAAGAACCGCTCTTCGCTGGTCGCGATGTGCTCCAGGTGGGCCAGCTTCTGGGCTTTCGTTTTCTCGGCACTCATTGTCTACGCCCTCCATCGGTTGATGCGGGTGGCTGTGATATGGCTCTACAGGCGCCAGGCGTTTGGCCGGCGATTTTGTGGTCTGCGCCGAGTCTTATTGTACCGTTTGCTGCTTGCCTTGTCAATACCCTCTAATACTGCCGGTTGGGCCGGAACGGATGGGGCCGGCGAGGAGTCTTTACTGTTGGACCTGGAATGTTGACGTTTGTTGCGTTTGTGCGGGAGCGATGTGATGAAGAGACTTGTGATGTTCGGTGCTTGTTTTCTGGTTCTTGCCTGGCCTTCAATCCCTGTCTTCGCCGACTCGCCGGCCTCTACTGAGAAAACTGCCGTGGAGGTGGTGCCCTACCATTATGGTCGGGTCGTTTCCAAGGGGCTGGCCGTATATCAAAGCCCTGGGGATACAGCTCCTGCGCGGTGGTATTCCTCAGTCGGCACCTGGGTGAGCATCCGTGGAACGCGGGTGGTTGACGGCAAGGTCTGGTATCTGGTAGATCGCGGAGGATGGGTGCCGGCCTCGGCGGTGGAGGTGGGGCAACTGTCCGAATTTCAGGGGGTTCGAGTTGTGCCTGGCATGAAAATGCCCTTCGGCTTTGTTGTAACTGATCTGCTAAATGTCCGGCCGGAGCCTGGAGTATCGGATGACAATTCGCCTATTGGCGAACTCGGCCGCTATGCTGTCGTGCCGATCCTGGATCAGGCGGACGCGGCGGACGGCACCTGGTATCAGATTGGCGAGAACCGTTGGGTGTCGGCCAACCACGTTCGCCGTGTAGCGCCGAAAGTGCGACCTGCGGAGGTTGGACCACATGATCGTTGGATCGAGGTGAATCTGCGCGAGCAGACCTTGGCCGCCTACGAGGGATCGGAGATGGTCTTTGCAACTTTGATCTCCTCTGGATTACCGCGCTGGCAGACCATTGTCGGACTGTTCCAAATCTGGGTCAAGGTAAAGGCCGGCAAGATGAGTGGCGGTAACCTTGAACAGGGAGACTACTATTATCTAGCCGACGTCCCGTGGACGATGTATTTCAAGGGCGGATATGGGCTGCACACAGCCTACTGGCACGACGGTTTTGGCCGGCCCAAGAGCCATGGTTGTGTGAACCTGAGTCCGCTGGATGCATACTGGCTGTTCCAGTGGACGACGCCGGACTTGACCGCCGATGAAGCAGCGCTGTACTCGTCGTCGGCGAAGCCGGGGACCTGGGTGTTGGTTCACGTTGGCACGCAGCCAGAAGCCGGCGATATGAGCGTAGAGCAGGAACACCGCCCTGCGCCTACGACCGTCCCCACATCCGCCAATTCAATGCGGCCGTGGCGTCCTCCTACCTCGGGGCGTTAATGAGCCTTCCGGCGCCAGCAGGGTGGGCATGACAAGCCGGATTGAACAGACGGTCGACGTGTGGTAAAATGGGGATGCACTGTTGTAGCCCCGGTAGGTGATCAAAGCAGGGAGGGGACCGTCATGCGTAAGTTTTTGATACTTCTACTCATCCTCGTAGGCATTCTGGTTTTGGGCCTGGCGCCACCTGTGCCAGGACATCCGCAGCCGGCAAAATCAATCTATTCGACGCCGGTATCTCCGACGCCGGCTACGCCCTTGGAGCCGGCGAGCCCTCTGAAACCTCAGCAGGACGAGGTCGTGCAGTGGAACGGCAAGTATTTCAACAATCGTTCCCTCGACGGGTCTTCATCTGGCGAGCGGGAGGATGGATGTATCGACTTCAACTGGGGAACGACGTCGCCGTGGTCCGGGCGCGTGGGTTCTGATAATTTCTCCGTCCGATGGACTAAAGATCAGCACTTCGAGTCCGGCCTCTATCGGTTTCATCTCCTGACCGATGACGGCGCACGTTTCTGGATTGATCCCCAGGTCAACAACTACACCATCATAGATGCGTGGCAAGATCAAGCACCCACCGAATACTCGACTGAGCTGGAACTTCAGGGGGGGACGAACTCGCTGAAAGTCGAGTACTACGACCATACAGCCGGCGCCCAGGTCAAGCTCTGGTGGGAGAAGTTGGGTGATTACCCCAACTGGAAGGCGGAGTACTTCAAGTACTTCGGTCAACCGCGCTTGTGTGATGGTCCGGTGCTGACGCGCAACGAAGTGTCCATCAATCAGGACTGGGGAACGGGCTCTCCCACGTCCATGCTGGGCACAGATTTTTGGGCTGCGCGCTGGACCGGTAGTCCACACTTCGTCGGTGGGCTGACCCGCTTCTTTACCCGGAGTGACGATGGTGTGCGCCTTTGGGTGGATGCCAACGACAACGGTAGTTTTGATGATTCGGGTGAGCTGGTGATTGACAAGTGGGTCGATCAGTCTGTAGCACTCTGGTCCGGCGACGTCTATGTGAGCCCCGGTCCGCATCGCGTAAAGCTGGAGTATTACGAACTGGTCGGCGATGCCGTGGTGCAACTGTGGTGGCGGAACTGGTAGAGGGAGGCAATCATGACTCACAAAGGTACAATCGTCGCGCTGTTCCTCCTGCTTGTGTTGGCTTTAGGCGCTCCCGTGGCCCGGACAGCGCCGGCCACCCCGATTCGGGCATCGAATGCGATGTATTTGCCGCTGGTGTTGCACAACACATTTGAGCCAGTCATCGCCTTTGCTTCAAATCGAGACGGGAACTTCGAGATCTATGCGGTGAATCCGCGCTCGTCGACTGTTCGGAATGTAACCCGGCACGAAGGAGAAGACATGGCGCCGGCCTTCGGGCTTCGCGACCTGATGGCATGGGCGTCTACTCGGGACGGAAACTGGGAAATCTACGTCGGCGACGTCTTCGGGCGCAACACCCGCCGGTTGACCTTCGATTCACGGATCGATTACGATCCGACCTGGTCCCCCGACGGCCGCCGCATCGCGTTCGCCTCTGATCGTTCTGGCAACATGGACATCTGGTCCTTGAACGCCGACGGAACCGGCGGCTTGGTGCAACTGACATCTGACCCGGCGCAGCAGCGACAGCCGGCCTGGTCTCCCGATGGCAACCAGATCGCCTACGTGTCCGACGAAGATGACAATGATAACATCTTCGTCATGGACGCAGATGGTCTCAACAAGAGGCGCTTGAGAGACCTCGCGTCATCGAATGAGCAGTTCCCCGCCTGGTCTCCCGACGGTCAATGGATCATCTTCACCACTGATCTGGATGGGCCGCAGCAGTTGTATGCTATCAATGTGGCGCAACAGACGTTGCAGCCCGTCATAGCCGAGCCTGTCTTTGATGCGGAGGGGATTTGGGCTGCGAACGGAAAGCGCGTAGCTCTGCGGTCGACGCGCGATGGAAACACAGATATCTACGTGATCAGTTTTGACGGGTCTGGCTTGGGGACCGGGCTGCGCCGGCTGACCACCCACGAAGCTGATGACATCCAGCCGGCCTGGTCACGCTGAGACTCAAGAAGAGAGGCGACTCGACGGAAGGTTGAGGATGCACGAGGGGCGCGCCAGATAGCAGAAGGGGCTTTCTCAACCTTCCATAGTTCAATCTGTACCCTGGTTAATCGCCGGCGGCTGCTTGCCCTACTGATCCTGGCTCCACCAAGTCAATAGCAGCCGGGTTCGCTGGTGCCTGTTGCTGCATTGCTACGGATCGCTGAAGGAACATGTCGATCTTGGCCAGCGACTCCTCGACGGCGATGTCCTCGGCAAGGCTCAATTCGCTGGCCAACTGCTGTCTGGCGCTCTCCAGTTGCCGGCTCTCCGTGGGTGAAAGCGGGCTCTCCTCGTTTCGCCAGAACAGGTCGCGGACGACTTCCGCAACGTCGAGGATGTCCCCGCTCTTAAGTTGCTCAGTTAGTATGGACTGCCGTTTTTTAAAGTCGTTGATCAGGTCGCGCGCAGCGCTCTGTAGCGTGGCGTAAATCCTTTCGACCTGGGCCGGCCTGGCTACAGGCCGAAGTCCAATCTCGCTGGCTGTCTGCACTGGAATCATAAGCTTCATATCCGTGGCTGCCAACTGGATAACGTAGTAGTGAGTAAACTCAGCAACCAATGCCTTGTCTTCAATTCCGGCTACGATCCCTGCGCCATGAGCAGGGTGAACGACCTTGTCTCCCACCTCAAACATGCTTTATCTCCTTTCCGAACTGGAACCCTTCCGAACACAAGGTCGCATCCCATGGATCTCCTGTTTTACGGGGTACTGCTCTCGAGTAGAGGTATTGCGATTTTCGTTTGTAGCGAATCATTCCTGAGTTCGTAGAGGCTCAGGCGAGGCATATCAGAGGGATGCGATCTCTGAAACAGCTACGAGTCTCCAGAGAGTGGAATCACATGCACGGCCTGAGGGCCTTTGGGTGTATTCTCCACCTCGAACTCGACCCGCTGACCCTCGACGAGCACCTTGAAACCTTCAGTTTCTATCCCCGAATAGTGGACGAATATATCGTTGCCGTTTTCCTGGGTGATAAACCCGAACCCCTTGGACTGATTGAACCACTTCACCTCTCCGTAATATCGCTCGGTGAAGCTTAGTCCACTCGGGTCGGCCGGAGCTGGGGCCTCTGCAATCTGAACTTCGCTTCTGCAAACCGGGCATAGTGGCGGCGGTTCGACTTCTGTGCCCCGTTCAGCCATACGCCGTTGCTCATCTACCGTGAAGATAAACTTCGTGCCACATTGCGTGCAGTCTAACATTTCATCCGCAAACTTCATAGGTGTTCAACCTTTCATGATAGTTCAGATTCATCGCCCCTCGCTGTGACTTGTGCGGCAGCAACAGGTGGAGATCGCGGAAGTCGTTGTGCCGGGCGCTGTCATTCATGCGTGTCTTAGCCCTGATGCTCTACCTGTGGCTCTCTACTGGGCTCGGAAGAAGACGCTGTCTGACTGTCTTCGTCCGGTACTTTGTCGCCGTTCGCGCTGGCCGCCGTCGACGAAGTAGTTTGTGCCTCTGGCTGTGGCTCCGGCAACACATCATCCTGAGCAGTGTCGAAGGGCTCTTCCTCAGCGATGTCGAAGGGCTCCTGAGCAGTGTCGAAGGGCTCTTCCTCAGCGATGTCGAAGGGCTCTTCCTGAGTTGT
>JBHHXF010000234.1:0-6070 GCA_046756905.1 Anaerolineae bacterium
ACGCGGCTATGCCATGGGCGAACGGACCAGCGACCCAGCCATCCAACCATCCAGCGACGTCCTGAGCTTGTCGAAGGGCCATCCAGCCATCCAGCCACAAGGATGAGCCATGAAAGCCTTCGACTACTATGCTCCCCAAACCCTTGAGGAAGCCATCGAGTTGCTGGTGCAGCATGGTGATGGAGCATATCCTCTGGCCGGCGGTACGGACCTGGTGACGAAGACCCGCTTCGGTGGGCTATCGCCCAGGGTGGTGATTAACCTCAAGCGGATACCCGGCCTGGCCGAGATCGTGCCGGCCGAGGATGGTGGGCTGCTCATTGGGGCGCTTGTCACCCTGAACCGGATCGCTCTCTCGCCGCTGGTTCGCCAGAGGTGTCCAATGCTAGCCGCGACGACCGCAAATATGGCTTCGCCGCTCATCCGCAATCTGGCCACGTTGGGGGGCAACCTGTGCAACGCGGCCCCGTCGGCCGACACAGCGCAACCGCTGATCGCGCTGGGGGCGAAAGCTCTCATCGTCGGGGCCGGCGGGGAGCGACGCGTGCCGCTGGAAGAATTCTTCACCGGACCCAGCGAAACCGTGTTGGAGAAGGGCGAATTACTAACAGAGGTGGTTGTTCCACCTCCCGATCCAACGGCGAGGGCCACCTATCTCAAGCACACCTACCGACAGGCGATGGATATCGCCATTGTCGGGGTAGCGGCCCTGGTACGCTTTGGCGCGCAGGATTCGGTCTGCCAGGGCGCACGCATTGTTCTCGGCGCTGTAGCGCCCACTCCGCTGCGAGCTCGCGAGGCAGAAGCCATCGTGAGGGGCGCGCCCCTGACCGACGATCGCATTGCCGAAGCTGCCCGTCAGGCCGCCCAGGAAGCTCGCCCCATCGACGATACCTACAGCTCCGCCTGGTACCGCCGGCGGATGGTGGAGGTGCTGACACGACGGGCGCTGCAGGAAGTTCGAAGTGCTGAGTTGGAGGCACCATAAATGGACGTTAAACTTTTGCACGAACGCTACGACTCGCTGGAGTGGCCACAACAATTGGGCAATCTGGCCTCAACGCTGGCGCGTGTCTCAGCACGCGCTACCGCAGCACAGCACGATGCGCTCGTGATCGACTTGCTTCGCGAGGCGGCGTTGCTCATCGAGTGGAGCGCCCCCCAAGTCCCTTCTGTGTTTTGGCCGGAGTTGGCCGCGATGCAACGCGAAGTGTTGGCCTGGCAGCGCGTTTGGCCGCTGGGATCGGCCCGCTCGTTGCTGGTGTTGCACGCCCGCAACCAGTCTGATCGTCTACTGCAAATGGCAGGACTGATAGGTGGACTACGTGATGTCAGACCGTGACATACTGCGTACTGCGTATTGCGTATTCCGTAGGGGAGCATTCGAATCACGGAGTACGCAATACGCAGTACGCAGTACGCAACGCACAGCAGGATGATACAACATGAAACGATACACACTTTCCCTGCACGTAAACGACGACACCTACGAAGTGGCAGTCCGACCTCAGTGGTCGCTGCTTGAGGTGCTGCGAGACGAGCTGGAACTGACCGGGACGAATGATGGCTGCCGGACCGGCAACTGTGGTGCGTGCACCGTGTTGCTGGATGGCCGGCCCATCACTTCGTGCCTGATGCTGGCCCTGGATGCGGACGGCCACCAGATCACCACCATTGAGGCTCTGTCCGCCTCCGGCGAGATCCATCCCCTCCAGCGGTCTTTTGTCGAACACGGCGCCATTCAATGCGGCTACTGCACGCCAGGGATGATCCTCTCAGCCAATACGCTGCTGGAGGACAATCCCCACCCGACCGAGACCGAAGTGCGCAGCGCCCTCATCGGGAACCTGTGCCGGTGTACCGGCTTCGCGAAGATTGTTGAAGCCGTGATGGCTGCGACAGAAGATGGATAGATGGCTAGATAGCTGGATAGCGGATAGCGGATGGCAGATGGCGGATGGCGAATGGTGGATAGTGGATGGCGAATAGCAGAAGAGGAAAGGGGGGAATGATATGGCATTTCGCTTCGAGAGTTTGAAGATCTGGCATATGGCTAGAGCATATGCTGCGAAGGTTTATGCGCTCACTGCCAGGTTCCCGCGACACGAGGAGTACGGGCTCACATCGCAAACGAACTGAGCGGTCAATTCCATCAGCCTCAACATCGCGGAGGGCTCAGCCAAGAGCACGAGTAAGGGATTTGACTATCACCTGGGGATTTCGGTTGGCTCTGCCTTCGAAGTAGTTGGTGCATCCTTCTTGGACATGGACAGAGGCTACATCACAGAGCAAGAACAACACATGCTGTGTGACGACGGCGAGCAACTGGCGAAGAGTATCAACGCCTTTCGCAACACACTGAAGTAACCATGAGCCATAAGCCATCGGCTTTCGGCCATCAGCTATCAGCTATCTAACCGAGGAGCGAAATATATGTCCGAATTCTCCTACATCGGAAAGCGAATACCCAAACCCGACGCTCTCCCCAAAGCCACAGGTGAAATCGTGTACGGCCACGATTTGAAAGTCCCCCGCATGCTCCATGGCAAGATCCTACGCAGCCCTGTGCCTCATGCTCGCATCTTGCACATTGACATCTCGCACGCCAAACGGCTACCAGGGGTCAGGGCGGTCATCACCGCTAAGGACCTTCCGGATCGCCGCTTCGGCTTCGGCAACGACCGAACGCCCCTCAAGGGGGACAAGGTTCGCCGCTTCGCCGATGAGATCGCAGCCGTGGCGGCTGTAGATGAGGACACGGCCCTAGAAGCCCTGGAACTCATCCAGGTCGATTATGAACCTCTCCCCACCATCTTCGATCCTGAAGATGCTCTCAAGCCTGACGCTCCCCTGATCCACGAGGATCGCGAGAACAACTTGTTCCGCCACCAGGTATACATGCACGGCAATCCCGACTGGGCACTTGATGAGGCCGACGTTATCGTAGAGGACTTCTTGGAGGTGGGGTATGTACAGCCTGCCCCCCTGGAGACCAGCTTCTGTCTGGCGGACTTTGACGCGACAGGCCACCTCACCGTATGGAGCACTACTCAGATACCATTTCTGTTACAGCGAGACCTTTCAGGTGCCCTGGGAATTCCGGGGAGCGACATCCGCATCATCCAGACAGCTATCGGAGGAGCGTTTGGCCGTGGGTTGGACATGTACGCTTTCGAACCCATTTGCGTGTGGCTGTCCCGGGTGGCCGGCCAGCCGGTGCGCCTGGCTTTCACCCGCCAAGAGGAGTTCATTGCCAGCGAGGCTCGCCAGCCAATAAAGATGTGGGCCCGAGCTGGGGCGATGCGGGATGGCCGGCTGTGGGTTCGGGATGCGAGGTTGCTGCTGGACAACGGGGCATACGTCTCCTGGGGCACTGTAACAACCCTGGTTCTCATAGAGGCCGTCGGGTCTCTTTACCGGGTACCCCATGTGCGCGTGATTTCCAACAGCGTTTACACCAACAACCCCATCACCGGGGCGATGCGTGGGTTCGGCAACCCTCAAGGCACCTTCCTGGTCGAGGTACAGATGGATCGGTTGGCTGAAGCGATTGGGATGGACCCACTGGAGTTCCGCCTGAAAAACGCGAATCAGCCCTTTGAAGAGACTCCACAGCGGATCAAGATTACCAGTTGTGGTCTTACCGAGTGCCTGGAAGAGGCAGGGACACGGATAGGCTGGGAGCGTGGGAAGGGAAAAAGGGCAAAAGGGAAAAAGGAAAAGGCAACTGAGGAAACCGGACGGGCCGAAGTTGTTCAGGGATCGCCTGTAAAACGGCGGGGAATTGGCATTGCAGCTACGTTGAACGTGGGAGGGGGAGCGCGAATCTATCGCTCTGACGGCTGCGGATGCATCGTGAAGGTGGACGACTTCGGGCGCGTTACGCTGATGACGGGTGCGACCGAGATTGGGCAGGGCTCCGACGTCGCTCTGAGCCAGATCGTTGCCGAGGAGCTTGGAATAGCTCCAGGGGAGATCACTGTGATCAACAATGACACGGCGCTCACACCCTGGGACGTAGGCGTGCATGCCAGTCGTACAACGTTCATCGCCGGCAACGCTGCTCTGCTGGCTGCCCGGGCGGTCAAGGCGCAGATTCTGGAGACAGCCGAGGAGCTATTGGAGGCATCCCCCGCTGACCTCCAACTGCGGGATGGGCACGTTGAAGTACGGGGCGCTTCCGAGCGGCGGGTGCCGTTCGACAAGGTGGTGCGCGCGCGCCATTTTCGCGAGGGTGGTCAGGTGATCATCGGTCACGGCTGGTACGATCCGCCCAACGAAATGGTTGGAGAGGATGGGAAGGGCAACATCTCTGCGGCCTACGGCTTCGGCGCCCAGGCCATTGAGGTAGAAGTTGACACCGAGACGGGCCGGGTGCGCCCCCTGCGAGTCGTATCAGCTCATGACGTGGGGCGGGCGATCAACCCGATGTACGTGGAGGGACAGATCGAAGGCGGTGTGGTGATGGGCCTGGGGTATGCTTTGAGCGAGGAGCTCCAGGTTCACGAAGGGCGGGTCGTGAACTTGACGCCGTTCGACTACCGCATGCCGACGATCATGGACGCGCCGCCTATTGAATGTGTTATCGTCGAAACGGACGATCCGGAAGGACCTTTCGGCGCCAAGGGTGTGGGGGAGATGGGGACTAACCCCACTGCTGCGGCAGTGGCCAACGCTGTCTACGACGCCATCGGCGTGCGAATCAACAGCCTGCCCATCACCCCCGAGAAGGTTCTGCGTGCCCTCTGCCAACAAGCCATCCAGCCATCTAGCTCTCCAGAGGAGCAATCATGAGCGACAAACCACACCTCAACCCCCACATAGCCGCCGCGCCGGTCTACACCGCCGGCACTTCGGCCGAAGAGGTGGCTGCCCAATACGGTGTGACCGACGTCGTAAAGATGTCGTCTAACGAGAACGCACTGGGGCCATCCCCCAAGGCGGTGGCAGCCATCCACGAGACCGTGCCCACGTTGAACCGCTATCCCCGCGTGGCTGACGATCTGCTGAGAGAACGCCTGGCGCGACTCGCGGGGGCGGGCATCGCGCCAGAGCACATTGCCACCGGCAACGGCGGCAGTGAGTTGCTGGCCATGATTGTCCGGGGCTTTATCTTCGAGGACGGAGACGAAGCCATTCTCTGTCCGCCCACGTTCCCGATGTACGAAATCTTTGTCCGCCGGCAGGGTGGACAGCCGGTGTGCGTCGATCTGACGCCCGATTTCCAGTATGACGTGGACGCCATCCTGAACGCCATCACCCCGCGCACGCGCCTCATCTTCATCTGCACCCCCAACAACCCGACGGGAACCATCCTGACCCGCGCACAGGCGGACCGGCTCATGGCCGGCGTGCCGGACCGGGTGGTGGTCGTCTTTGATGAGGCCTACGTCGATTTCGTGGACCTGGATGACCACGTGGATGCCCTGCGGTACGTGCGAGGGGGGCGATACGTGATCGTTGTGCGCACGCTCTCCAAGTCCCACGGGTTGGCCGGCCTGCGGGTGGGCTACGCGGTAGCTCACCCTGAGTTGGCCGAATACCTGTGGCGCACCCGCATGCCGTTCCACCTGGGCGCGCTGGCCCTGGCCGGCGCGATGGCCGCGACGGAGGATACCGATCACGTGGCGCGATCGCGCGAGATGGTGTTGAGCGGGCGCGAGTGGCTGTACCAGCAGTTGACAGATTTGGGGCTCTTTGCCATCCCCAGTCAGGCCAACTTCCTCATCTTCCGACCGGAGTACGATCCACAACTGGTCTATGATCACCTGCTGCGGCACGGCATCGTGGTCCGGCCGGCCGGCTTCTTCTACATGCCGGATTTCGTCCGCGTCACCGTGGGAACGCAGGAGCAAAACGAGCGCTTCATCACGGCACTGAAGGAGGTGCTGGACGAACTGGCGGCGTTGGAGAAGGCCGGCGAGGAAGTGCGTAGGACCCAGAAAGGCGAGGTTGTGCTATAGCCATCCAGCCATCCAGCCAACTAGCCATCTAGCCATGAACGATCTCTTCCAAAACCTGACCGTCCTCAGCCTGGAACAGGCACTCACTCTGCCCTTCCTCACCTACC
>JBHHXF010000235.1:0-6066 GCA_046756905.1 Anaerolineae bacterium
CGGCGTTACTTGGCATGTACCTTGATCTGCTTCGGCCTGGCTTCCGCCGCCTTGGGCAGGTGGAGGATGAGCCGGCCGTTCTCGAAGGTCGCCTCGGCCGCGTCCGCATCTACCGGAACGTTCAAGGTCAGCATTCGGCGGAAGGGGCCGTAGGCCGACTCGCGCAGCAGCCAGTCCACGTTCTCCGCCGGCGCCGGAATCTCACCCGAAATCGTCAGGACATTGTCCTCAATAGTGATATTCACATCCTCCGGCGACACACCGGGCAGCAAGGCATAGACAACCAGTTCCTCCTCGGTCGCATACGCATTAATTGGCAAGTAGAGAGGCCGGCGGCCACCGTTTCTGCTCACCCGCGCCCGCGGACGAACGAAACTCTCCTCGAACAGTCGATCCATCGCATTGCGCAAGGACACCATTTCCCTAAACGGATCCCAAGTCATCAACGACATGATCATTCACCTCCGTCACATGTTCTCTATGCTATCTGTACACAGGGTCTGCTTCGCCAGTTCGGGGACGAGTCACGACAGAAGACCCGTCCCCGAACGTTGAAGGGGGAGCAATCCTGAGATTACTTCTTCACCTGCACTGCAATCTGCTTCGGCCTGGCCTCTTCCGCCTTCGGCAAAGCCACTTTCAGAACACCGTTCTCGAATGTGGCCTCCGCTGCCTCGGTATCGACCGTGCCCGGCAGCGTGACCGACCGCTGGAACTTGCCATAGCGGCGCTCCTGGAAGTGCACATTGCCGCGCTTGCCCTCCTCTTCAGCCTGGAACTCGCCCTTGACGGTCAGCGTGTTTCCACTGATGCTGATGTCCACATCCTCCGGCTTCAGGCCAGGAACAGCGGCACTGACGACCAGGCTGTTGTCTGTCTCATACATGTCAATGGGCACCGCCAGGCCGGCGACTGTACCAGACGGCCAGGGCCGGAAAGGTCGCACCAGGCTGTCTTCAAAGAACCGATCCATCACATCGCGGAGCGACAGTGCTTCGCGGAAAGGATCCCATCGAGTCAACGACATGGATCACACCTCCTTGTAAAAGTGATTTCAAGACTCAGTAGATCCAATTTTCGAGGAGTGAGGCACGCCTACGTGCCGAACGGAGCCGCACCTGGGGGTGCTGACTCAAATCTGGATCTACTGAGACTCTTCTTGTCTGGGGGAGATTATAGCGGAGGGGTATTAGAATAACGCAAACGCAGTATTAGAACTGTGTTAGTAACGCATTAGAAATGCATAAGACCGATGAGGTAGATTCGGACCGAGCTAAAAGCCGGCAAGCATCATCTCACTGGCGGTTGTCTGACGTACATCTATGCGGCTGACCGTCTCGACCCCGCGACTCACCAGGCTATCTATATCCAGGGCCGCTTCAGCTTGAAGCACCTCCTCGATCGTGGTTGCCGTAGCCGGATGGCGAGGTACGAACAACTGGCAACAATCCTCCCCCGGCAGGATCGAGATGTCATAAGTGTCGATGGCCTCGGCCCTGCGGATGATCTCTAACTTGTCCATACCGATCAGCGGCCGCAGTATCGGCATGGACACCGCCTGCTCGATGGTCGCCAGATTTGGCAGAGTCTGCGATGCCACCTGAGCCAGGCTCTCGCCGGTAACGAGGGCGACTGCGCGCTCCTGCGACGCCAACTGCTGGGATATGCGCGCCATCAGCCGGCGATAAACGACAATCCGCAATCCTTCCGGAACACTCTGCATCACCTGGTGCTGCAACGGGCCAAAGGGCACCGACCAGAGGTACGGCGATGCGCCATAGCGAATCAACTGCCGGACCAGTTCGATGGACTTGAGTTCGGAAGTGCGCGTGACGTAAGGGTGCCCGTGGAAATGCACATATGAGACCTCGCAGCCGCGCTTCAGCATGTAGTACACCGCCACGGGAGAATCAATGCCACCCGACAACAGACACACCACGCGACCACTGACCCCCACCGGCAGACCACCCGGCCCATCAACCCGATCGAAGTAGAAAAATATCTGCTTGAACATTATTTCAATGTTCACGGTTAATTCTGGATTGTCCAGATCAACAGCTTTGCCGGCGAACTCCTGGATCGCGGACCCGATGTCAGCGTTCACCTCCATGGACAAATGTGGGAATCGCTTGTTGCCGCGTTTGGTGGCCACAGCAAAGGTCTGATAACCCTCGACAGGAATGTTGTCCAGTACAGACCGGCGAAGCGCGTCGAGGTTCAACGGTGTGCGAAAAGCGCGCGCGAAATACGCAATCCCGAAAACCCTCTCCAAGCGCTCGCGTATCGCCTCCCAGGAGACGCGGGGTTCCAATTCCAACATCAGCCGGCCCGACAGGCGGCGGCCCCGGCGCACGCCCAGGCCCTTCGTCCGCCGCATGACGTTGTTCAGAAGTTTTTTCTCGAACAGCGGGCGATTGCGCCCCTTCAGTCCGATCTCGTGATAGTGAATGACGACGTAGTGGTCCATAGTCTTGGGTATTTGGGTATTGGGTATTGGGTATTGAGTGTTGGGTATTGGTGTGTGTCGATGATGGCAGGCGGCCGCGTGCGTCAGCGTTGGTTGGGCTGCTCAGCCAGGGTGATCGGAACGGTCATTTCCTCTCCGTTGCGGACAATGGAAAGCTGGACAGTCTGACTGACCTGCGTGTTTTCCTCCAGGTAGATGGTAAGGTCGCGCTGATCTTCAATCGGCGTGCCATCGATCCCCACGATCAGATCCCCTCCGATGGGCAAGATCAGGTTTCCGATGCGGACGCGCTGGCTGCCGCCCCGGATGCCGGCCTGGACCGCCGGCCCGTTGGCATAGACAGCCACCACCAGAACACCCCGGTCCGCCGGCCAGGCCAACCCACCTCGCCGGAAGCTCGCCGCCAGGTCGGGCGTGACGTCGAAGCCACGGAAGCCCAACCAGGGATGGGGGTAGCGTCCCTTCTCGATTAGCACCGGTACGACCCGCCTTACAGTGGAAACTGGAATGGCAAAGCCGATGCCGGCTGAGGCCCCGGTGGGGCTGAAAATCGCTGTGTTCACACCGATGAGCCGGCCCTGGGAATCCAGCAGCGGCCCCCCGGAGTTGCCAGGGTTGATAGCCGCATCGGTCTGAATGACTTCGCCCACAAATGTGTCGTTCTCGATGATCCGGCCCAGGGCGCTGATCACGCCGGTGGTGAGCGTCCGCTCGAAACGACCAAATGGATTGCCAATGGCGATGACCCGGTGCCCCACTCGCAGGTCGTCGGCCCGACCGAGCGGAATCGGCTTCAAGTCTTCAGCCGGCACATCGATGCGGAGTACCGCCAGGTCGTTCTGTGGATCCACCCCCACCACCTCTGCCGGCACGGATGTCTCGTCCGCGAGCGCCACCTGCACGTCTTCCGCTCCCTGAACGACGTGATAGTTGGTGACAACATGCCCCCGGTCATCGAACACGAAACCCGATCCCGTCCCTTCCTGGGGAATCGGGCGGAAGAAGAAGTCATAACTGATCGTCCGGCTGGTGACGTTGACGACGGACGCTGCTCGCTGCTCGTAGACGTTGGTGACGAGTTGTTCTTCGACATCCAGTGGCAGGAGGGTGGACAGTGGCAGCGGTGTGGGCGTCAGGACAATGATGTATGGTGTCTGAGTTGGAGCCGGCGTCGGGCTGGTCGCAGACAACGTCGGGAGCGGCTGGCAGCCGGCTACGGCCACAAGTATCACTCCAAGCAGCGTGATCGACAGACAGCTTGCTCGTCGGGACCAGTCAGGCTGGATCATCTCACCCTCGCTCCTCCGCTCCCTGGCTCCCCTGCACAGCAGCCAGCCCCCACACAATGCGTTCTGGTGTTAGCGGCAACTGGTCAAACCAGACGCCCGTGGCGTCGTGAACGGCCGCAACAATGGCCGGCCCGATAGCCAACATTGCCATCTCTCCAATTCCCCTGGCCCCCAGAGGTCCTTCTGGATCAGGGTCCTCCAGGATGAGCGAGCTCGTCTCATCCGGTATGTCGAGAACTGTGGGAATCAGATATGTCGAGAGGTTCGGCGTCAGAACCTCTCCATTTTCCACGATGAAATCCTCAATTGTCGCATACCCCTGGCCCTGGGCCACGCCGCCCTCGATCTGGCCCTCCACCTGCTGCGGGTTAATGGCCCGCCCAATATCGTGGGCCGAGACCACGCGTACGACGTGCAGTTGGCCCGTCTCGACGTCAACCTCAACCTCGACAGCCTGAGCCGCGTAGCCAAATGTGATGCAGGGATCGCTCTCGCCCGTCTCCTCGTCAAGCGGTGTTGTTTCCCGGGCGTGATATTCGTACGTGACGATGACCGGGTCGTCATCAGTTTCGAGCCAGCGCTCCTTGGCCCGTCGGGCAGCTTCGACGGCGGCATTGCCCAACATAAACGTCAGGCGCGAGGCGGAGCAACTGCCGGTTTCCGGCGCCACAGCGGTATCGTCTGTGACCAGACGGAGCCGGTCCAGCGGCACTTCGAGCTGGTCGGCCACGAACTGGGCCAGCACCGTGTGCACACCCTGCCCCACATCTGACGCGCCGGCCCGCACCACAACCTCTTCCATCTCCGACCGGCCATGCAACTCCAGGGTGACAGTGGCTTTCTCGTTGAAACCGAAGCTGTAACCGATGTTTTTGTAGCCGCAGGCGATGCCGATTCCATTTCGGATTGCAGATTTAGGATTGCAGATTTCGGATTTCGGGTTTCGCTCTTCCAGTTCCTCTCCAGTTCCCCTGACTTCCCCCGAGTTCCCCCGAGCCTGCCCTGAGCCCAGTCGAAGGGTTCCCCCGAGTTCCCCTTTTCCAGTTCCCCTTTTCCAAAGTCCACCTTCGTTTGTCCACCCCGCTGCGCGAGCTGCCGCCTCCAGCACTTTCACAGCGCCAACAGGCTCTGGCACCGGTGCGTTTGTTGCCTGAATGGAGCCGGCGCGGAAGAGGTTGCGCATTCGGAATTCGACGGGGTCCATGTGCAGTTTTTCGGCCAGCTTGCTCATCTGCATTTCGGCTGCGAACTCGGCTTGCACCGAGCCAAAGCCTCGGAAAGCACCGCAGGGCACGTTGTTGGTGTACACCGCGCGGCTGTCGATGTGGACGTTGTCACACTCGTACGGCCCGGTGGCCATCACAGTGGCGTTGTTAAGCACGGCCCGGCTGGACGATGCATACGCGCCAGCATCCCCCAGCAGGTCCATCTGGATGGCCGTGAGCTTGCAGTCCCGCTTGGCTCCCCAACGTGCGCGAATGATGTACGGATGGCGTTTGTGATGCCCGATGATGGACTCCTCGCGGCTCCAGACGATCTTCACCGGCCGGCGCAGCTTCCAGGCCGCCAACGCCAGGATCAACTGCACCGACATGTCCTCGCGCCCGCCGAAGGCGCCGCCGGCATATTTGTACACCACCCGCACCTGATCCTCCGGCAACTGGAGGGCGTGGGCGATCTGGTGCCGGTCGTCGTGAGACCACTGGCCGGCGGTCTCGATGACGACGCGTCCCTCATCGTCGATGTAGGCCAGGCCGGCCTCGGGCTGGAGGTAAGCGTGTTCCTGATACGGTGTCTGGTATTCCGCTTCGACAATCACGTCCGCCGAAGCGAAGCCGGCCTCGATGTCGCCCTTGCGGATTCTGTAACTTGACAGCAGGTTCGAGCCTGTCTCGGGGTGCACCAACGGTGCATCGTCGTCCAGCGCACGGCGCGGGTCGGTGAGGGCCGGCAGGTCCTCGTACTCCACCTTCACCAGGTCACGCCCCTCGGCGGCCGCCTGCACGGTCTCGCCGACGATCAGTGCGACTTTGTCACCCACGAAGCGAACGACGTAGCCGCACAGGGCCGGCTGGTCCGGCTCCATGAGGCCGTACTCGTTCAGCGGTACATCTTCGGCCGTCAGCACTGCCACGATGCCGGGGTGCGCCAGAGCCGCGCTAGCATCGATGTTCTTGATGCGGGCGTGAGGCCGGCGGGCGAACAGCACCTTCATGTGCAGCATCGCCGGCATCGACAGGTCGCCCGGATACGGCGTCCGCCCGACGACCTTGTCCAGGGCATCGACCCTGGGAATCGATTGTCCAATCA
>JBHHXF010000236.1:0-6019 GCA_046756905.1 Anaerolineae bacterium
CAAGTGTCACGATTCACGAATCACGGCCTGGTCGTCTGTCAGGTCGGCCTGTCTCTAGCGCAGCCAGCGACTAAAGTCTGATGCTCTACAAATCCCGTTTCTCATCGATGGCCGCATGGCCCATCCTCAGGAAATCCTCCACGGACATCGCACCCAGGTCTTCCTCCGTACGCAGGCGGACCGCTACCCCGCCGGCCTCCATCTCCCGATCGCCGGCAACCAGCATGTACGGAACCTTCTTGAGTTGCGCGTCGCGGATCTTGGCGCTCATCCGCTCGCTGCGCGCGTCGATCTCCACACGCAGGCCGGCTGCCTTCAATTGCTCGGCCACCTCCTCACAATACGCGATGTGACGGTCGGCGATGGGGATCATGACGGCCTGCACCGGAGCCAGCCAAACGGGGAACGCCCCGCCGTAGTGCTCGATCAGGACCCCAAAAAACCGTTCCATGGAGCCCAGCAGCGCGCGATGGACCATGTACGGCTGGTGCTCCATCCCGTCTTCACCCACGAACCGCAGGTCAAACCGCTCTGGCAGGTTGAAGTCGAACTGAATGGTGGTCAGTTGCCAGGCGCGTCCCAGGGCGTCCTTCACGTCAATGTCGATTTTCGGCCCGTAAAAAGCACCTTCACCCTCTTTGATCTGGTATCGCAGCCCACGGCTGTCAACCGCTCGTTTGAGCGCATCCGTAGCTACGTCCCACTGGGCCGGCTCGCCCACGTACTTCTCAGGACGGGTTGAAACGTAGATGTCGAACTCCTTGAAGCCGAAGGCTTCCAGCATGTCCAGGCTGAAGTCCAGCACACGCTTGATCTCGTCTTCGACCTGGGCCGGCGTGCAGAAGATGTGGGCGTCGTCCTGCGTGAACCCGCGAACCCGCAGCAGGCCATGGAGCACACCGGAACGCTCAAACCGATACACCGTCCCCCACTCAGCCAGGCGCATCGGCAGATTGCGATACGACCGCCGGTCGGTCTTGTATATCATGATGTGGAACGGGCAGTTCATGGGCTTGAGGTAGTACTCCAACCCCTCGATGTTCAAGGGTGCGTACATGCTCTCGCGGTAGAAATCCAGATGACCGCTGGTCTCCCACAGCCGGCTGCGCCCGATGTGCGGCGTGTAGACGATGTCGTAGCCACCCTCCAGGTGCTGCTGTCGCGCGAAATCCTCGACGATTGTGCGAATCATGCCGCCCTTGGGATGCCACAGTATCAGGCCGCCGCCCACCTCGCCGGCAGCGGTGCTGAATAGGTCCAGTTGCACACCCAGCCGGCGATGGTCCCGCTTCTCGATCTCTGCCAGCTTGGCCAGATAGGCTTCGAGTTGGGTCTTGTTCTTCCACGCTGTGCCGTAGATGCGCTGCATAGTCGGGTTACGCTCATTGCCGCGCCAGTAGGCGGCCGCCGTGTTCAGCAGTTTGAAGGCGTTCGACTTGATGTACCCCGTGTGCGGCACATGCGGCCCACGACACAGGTCCACGAACTCGTGGTGGCTGTATATCGAGATGGGCACAGGCTCATCGACCGGTTCGCCATATTCGTCGACGTTGCCGGTTGCGAGTTCGTCAATGAGTTCCAGCTTGTAGGCGTTGGCTTTGAACAGCTCCCGGGCCTCGTCGGCGGATACCTCTTGACGCTTGTAGGGCCAGCGCCCCTTCACAATCTGTCGCATCCGCTCCTCAATCTCCGCCAGATCCTCGGGTGAGAAAGTGCGGGGGGTACCCGTCTCATCGACGCCGAGATCGAAATCGTAGTAGAACCCGTTGCCAATGGGCGGCCCAATGCCGAGCTTGGCTTCTGGGAAGCGCTCCAGCACGGCTTCTGCCATAACGTGTGCTGCAGAATGACGCAGTTTGTGCAGCAACTCCTCGTCCTGGTTGCCGTCTTCGGCGACGTCCTCCACTTCATCAACTTTCGGCTCTTTCACTGCCATCGGATCGCTCCTCTCTCAAATCAAAAAGCCTCTCGCCCGCAATGGGACGAGAGGCTTTACTCTCGTGGTTCCACCCACATTCGACAACGGCAATGCGGCCGTTGCCCTCCTACGACTGATAACGGTTGTCATCCGGCTACGCCTACTCAGAGAAGAGGTTCCTCTTTTCGGGTAACGGCTCCCAGGGGGTTTTCGGCGAGGCCATGGCCGGCGGGGCTTTCAGTCGGCGACCCCACCTCCCTGCGACCGGTCTCTCACGTACTCGTCCTGATCATCGCCGTTTAACCTGGTAAGCTGTGGGCGGTAGAGGACTTGAACCTCTGACCTCATGCATGTCAAGCATGCGCTCTAGCCAACTGAGCTAACCGCCCGAACGAGGTTCATTATAGCATGGAACCCGCGATTTGCCAAGTATCGGCGCGCGACCGCGCGACCCTAAAGGTTTCGGAAACCTTTAGGGTCTGGCGACCATGTAAGAAGTACACCTCGGAACCCTTCTAATGGACAGTCCGATCTCATTTCACACGAGTTCAGAAAGGGAACACCATGCTGAAGCGCACACTTGTTGCACTATTGGCTGCATTCGTTCTTAGTAGCCTGCCGGGGGGATCGGTGCTGGCCCAGGGAGGTGACGTCCAACCTCAGCGCGCCAGTTCACAGATGTATGTAAACACGCCGGCTGACGGGGTCGATCCCGAAGATGGCGCTCTTGGCTTCCGCGAGGCTCTCATGCTGGCCGAAGGAAGCCTGACGCTCGAATATCTTAGCGATGGCGAGCGAGATCAGGTCATCGGCACGCCGGGGCCGAACAGCACCGATCTGATTCGATTCGATCGCGCGGTATTTCCGTTCTTCGGCGGGCCACCCATCTACATTGAACATGGCCCCCTGCCCCCTCTGGCATACGGATTCGATACCATTGATGCTCGCTTTGTCGGGGTCAAGCTGGTTGGTAGACAGGGCTACGGACCCGGTCTGCTCATCACATCTAACAACAACCAGGTCTTGGGCCTCACGATGCTAGGGTTCAGGGGCGAGGCGATCAGCATCTACAATGGTCGAAACAACCAGATTCGGGATGTACAATTGTACGATAACGGCGTCGGAGTTTACATCGCCGGCTATCTGGCGCGCGATAATCGCGTTCGGCGGAGTGACATCGAAAACAACCGGGATGCCAACGTCTGGATCGATGACGGGGCAGACCGGAATCTGATCACGGACAACGATCTCAAGTACAGCGATGCCGGCGTGCGATTTGGCCCTGGCACCGACCGCAACATCATTCGGGGCAACGACATCAGGTCAAACCGGTATGGTGTACTCATCGAGAGAGGTGCCGGCCGCAACGACTTTGACGCTAATCGATTCCGTGGGAACGGCGTCGATGTCAAATATTCTTAGGTGTCACCATCGTCCCAATGAATCCAATGATCCATCGGGAGCGGTTAAGCTTTTATGCGTCCTGTCAGTCCGTTGGCTGAGGCAGATACTGCCTGGCGCAGAAGACCACCTGCAAGGAGCCAAGTGCACCGAAGCTCTCACGCGTGATTTGCCGGCGCGGAGGACTGCTCGGACACGGCACTAGCGCAGCGTCGCGATACCAGGCCGGATATTCCACCTCAATCGACGCCTCATCCCCCGGAAGGAACGCCAGGCCTGGGAAGCTTAGAAGTCCGGTGTTACCGGTTGTCTCCTGCACCCAACGGCCATCAGGCGTCACAAGGGTGATGCGTGCGCCCGGCAGTGGGGAGTCGGAGCCGCTGTTGAAGAACCCGCCACTGCTCTGCTCCACACGATCCACAAACACGAGCACAGCGATATTCCCATGACACAGGCTCGAAGGATCGCTCTCATTGCACTCCGGTCTGGGCACGTCAGCGAACGCGGCGGACACGCCCAGCACAAAGGCCAGTAGCGCAGCCAGGGCTGCAACTCTCGGTCTTTTGTTCATCTGGTTTCTCCTCGGAGGCATCGGGGCAGAGAGCGGTGTGGCATTCTACTTTCACAGACGTGCAAGCGTGGCTGAATGTTACGAAATCCAGATAGAGATACAGGAAAGAGGCCCACGCCCTGCCCGACGTGAGCCTCTTCCTCCACAGTTCGCGGAGGTGGCACAATCCGCTAAGTCTAATTGTACTCAACATTGGCAATTTTTCCAGTGCCATATATTGTGGTCGCTCCGTTTTTCGCACCACAAGCCAGGCTCGTAGTAAGGCACGTTCGTAGTAAGGCACGCAGCGGAGCGGAGTGCCGTCGGGGTTGACTGCCTTCTGCTACGCTGACGGCACTCCGCTCCTTTCGTCCTGAGCCCAGTCGAAGGGCTGTGTGCCTCACTACGAGCACTACGAGCAAGCGGCTTGCACTAACCCCGCCGGCGTGGTACAATACTTCCATCCCCCCTACAACCAGTCCAATCCTGCCAGACCGGGGCATAGCGCGTGACCCTCCTCTACCTTGGGTGTGCCTGGATAATGGGGATCCTCCTCACAGCGTGGCTCGAACCATCGCTGACGGTCCTGGGTGCGTTTCTGCCGGCCCCGCTTGCCGGCCTACTCCTCGTGCGGCGCCATCCCCAGCGCCGCTTGATCTCCGCCTGCGCGCTGTTCGCCCTGCTGGGTGCAGCTCGCTACGCCTTCGCTATCCCTGAGATCGACGACCATCACATTGCCTGGTACACAGGTCAGCAAGAGATCGTGTTGGAAGGAGTCGTTGCCGGCGAACCCGACGTCCGCGACCGCTCGACGAATCTGCGTGTGGCTGCTCAGCGGCTGAAAACCGGCGGGGCCTGGCGCGACGTCGAGGGGACAGTGCTGGTGCAGACCGGCCGCTATCCGGCGCGCCAGTACGGCGACGTGCTTCGCATCTCCGGCGACCTGGAGACACCGCCCGTGTTCGAGGACTTCTCCTACAAAGACTACCTGGCGCGCCAGGGCGTGTACGCCATGCTGCGCCGGCCCCACATCGAGCAGATGGGCGAAGGCGAGGGGAACCGGCTCCTGGCCGGCATCTACGCGCTCAAAGTGCGAGCCAAGAGCGTCATCGAGGCCATCTTCCCGGAGCCGGAAGCGTCGCTGCTGGCCGGCATCTTGCTGGGCATCGAGCGCGGCATCCCGAAAGAGGTGATGGATGCATTTTCCCAGACCAACACGACTCACATTATTGCCATATCGGGCTTCAACATCACGATACTCGCCGGCATCTTTGCCCTCATCGCCGGCCGGCTACTGGGCCGGCGGCGGGCCACGCCAGCGGTGGTTGCCGGCATCGTTCTCTACACCATCCTGGTGGGTGCGAGTGCGGCCGTGGTGCGCGCGGCCTTGATGGGCATCCTGTACGTGATTGCGATCCACTATGGCCGGCAGAGCGACGCCCTGAACTCCCTGGTTGCAGCCGCTGTCGCGATGACTCTCCTGAATCCGTACACCCCGTGGGACGTGGGCTTTCAGCTCTCTTTCGCCGCCACTCTGGGCCTGATCCTCATTGTGCCACCCCTGGCAGACGCCTTCGAGCGTGGACTCGCGCGTTTCATCGATCAGGACCGGGCGCGGACAACCGCCCAGTTGCTGAATGAAGCGCTCATTGTAACGCTGGCTGCCCAGGTGGCGACCATCCCCATCATGGTCTACTACTTCCACAAGGTATCCGCCGTGGGGCTGCTGGCCAACTTCCTGATCTTGCCCGTCCAGCCGGCGGTGATGATTCTCGGCGGGATCGCGACGCTGGCCGGCCTCATCGCCTTGCCCGTGGGCCAGGTGCTGGCATGGGCAGCGCTCCCCTTCCCGCTCTACACCATCCGTGTGGTGGAGCAGATGGCGCGGCTCCCCTATGCCTCAGTGGATGTTGGACGGGTCAGCCAGGGCTGGGCGTGGGGTTACTACGCGCTCCTGGCCGGCGTCGTTTTCGTGGCGCAGCAGGACCCCGACGAGCGGCGGGCGCTGTGGCGTGCTGTGACGGACCGGCTGCCGACGAAGGCAGTGCTCGCCGGCCTGTTGCTGGTGACCACTGTGGCCTGGATGGGTGCCGCCGCGACACCCGATGGCCGGCTGCACGTGGTTTTCTTCGACATCGGCCAGGGCGACG
>JBHHXF010000237.1:0-5982 GCA_046756905.1 Anaerolineae bacterium
TTACTGATCACTGTTCACTGGTTCTCGCTGATCCACCATGCATTCCGTTCAACCCACCATACCGGCGCCCTGGTCTTCAGATTCCCCTGTTCATCCGTTAGTGGTTTTGATCGTTCATCACCGGGGAGGCCGGCGTCGATGCGGATCATCTTGTGCTCACAACACGTCCGCGCCTCGCCTGCCATGGTGAAGCACTCCTGACAAACATAGATGATGCGATGTTCCTCAGCCATCTTGGCGCTCCTTCGCGCGTCACTCAGTTCCAACCACCATACACATGAGCTATTGTCAGTACCTGGGAAAATTCGCTCCAGGCGGGTCCGAGACCCGCCGATTTGACCGGTCACGGACCGGTCAAGAGCTAAAATTCTCATCTACTGATTGTACATCGGCGGACGACATTTGGCAAGTGAGCAGCCTTGCATTTCGCCCCAACGTTTGCTACCATAGACCCTAAAGGCTTCGGAAACCTTTAGGGTACCACAGAGTAATCCAATGCCCCATGACCACAAGGCTGCATCCCTCGGCATCCCCAGCCTCGTCTGGCGTTTCGGCCAGGAGCGGCGGTTCGAGCTGATTCAGAAGTACGCACCGTTGGCCGGCCAGCGCGTCCTCGTGGACGGATGCGGCATCGGCACCTACGTGGGACGTATCCGAGAACATGCGTCTTACGTGGCCGGCATCGACATCGACTTCGACCGCGTGGCCGAGGGCGCCCAGACCCTCCCCAATCTCGCCGCCTCGGTTGCCGAAGCTTTGCCCTTCCCCGATGCCAGCTTCGACATTGTACTCTTCCACGAGGTGCTCGAACATGTGACTGATGACCGGGAGGCGGTACGCGAGGCGTGGCGCGTGCTCATGCCTGGCGGTCGGATCGTCATCTTCGTGCCAAACCGCCTGTACCCTTTCGAGACTCACGGCTTCTGCTGGCGTGGCGAGTACCACTTCGGCAACATCCCGCTGATCAACTACCTGCCGGACCCGCTTCGTGACCGGCTGGCGCCCCACGTGCGAGCCTACACGAGCGCAGGGTTGCGCCGGCTGTTCGCCGGCCTCGACCACCGCGTGATCATCCACACGCAGGTTTACCCCGGCTACGACAAGATTGTGGGGCGGTGGCCGGCGCTGGGTCGGGTACTGCGAGCCATGACGTACACGCTGGAATCGACGCCGCTGCGGACGTTTGGGTTGTCGCACTTTCTAGTGGTGGAGAAGAGCCAGGGGTGAGAGCCACGGATCAACAGAAAAACGCGGATTGGGCAATAGCCAATCCGCGTTTTCCCGCGTATCCGTGGTTCTTCACCGCCGATTACAGAAAAACGCGGACCGGTCATAGAGCCAATCCGCGTTTTTCTGTTGATCCGTGGTTCTTCACCGCGGTTCTTCACCGCACGATGAGCGGCAAGAACAGTCGCAACGGTCTGGGCGGGCGGAACGTGTTGCCGCCGACAGCCTCGCCACCGACCCACTGGGTGATCTTCACCTGGGGCTCACCCTCTGCGCCATTCGCCCACGGGATAATCCACAGCGCCGATTCACTCCCGGTAGGTGGTATGACGTCAACGGTAATCGACGTCTCTTCATCCGGCTGGAGGGGTAGGCGATCGATACTGGCCTCGACACTACCATCCGACTGAACCGGGATCTGGATGGCCTCTTGCCCAGGAAGCACTTCACCACCCTCGACTGTGCCCCCGTTGTCTCCCCAGCGATCAAACACCTCCGGATCGTCAATGCTGATCACCACAGAGCCACCGGGCGGCAAGTTCTCAGCCGCGATAGTTACGTCCGTCGGGTTCGACTGACTGTTGGGATTGTTGACGTGGATGGTGTTGTCATCCCATTGCGGGGCTTCCTCGATCACCTGCACGTTCTTCTGGCAGACGTTGTTGTCGAAGGGGACCCAGCCGGGGAAGCGCAGCGGGTCCTGGAAGGCGTCGATTTGTGCCAGGAAACATACGTGGCCGTCAATGGTCGGCGTCCAGGGGATTTCCACCACGGTTGTAGCGCCGGCGGCCAGGCTTGGTATCGTGGCCATCCCGATCTCCGGCCCCCACCCGTCGGGCCAGCGGATAGAGGTAGCGCCCGGCGCGACGTATGGGCGCACCTTGATGTTGGTCACTGCGACGTTGCCGATGTTGCGGACTCGCACGTAGACATAGTTGGTCTGCCCGAAGGTCGGGTTCTGGTGAATGGGCACCCGATCCGGCGCTTTCCGCACCCAGACATCGGGGCTTTCCCACGACACCGAGCTGATCAGGTTCGAGGGTACTGAGCCATCATCTGCCGAATGGTCGCGGCACATCACTTCAGGCTTCGGTTCCTCTTGGCAGATGACAGTGACCTGGGGGATGGGGAAGGTGAGACTGGCCGGATCGCCGTTCGAATTGGTGTATGTCGCCACAGCCGATTCGTTCGTAGGCCACGTGCCACAGTCCTCGGTCATGCGGACACGATACGTCCAGCGCTTTGTCTCCAGGCCCAGCACTGGGATCTTCCACGTCAACACCCTGCCATCCGGGCTGACATCAGGCACAGGAGACCCGGTGAAGGAGCCTGGCACAAGCGTTACATAGGGAGACAGCACGTCCACGATGGTGATGTTGGTAGCCGGCGCGCCGGATATGGCGCCGGCAATCTGTTGGTAGATTGACTCCAGATCGCTGCTGTCGGGCGCGAAGAAGTAGTCACTGTCGGACGATGCCAGATTCCGGAGTAGAGTGGCGTCGATCTGGTTGCCGAGGCCGATGGTGAATACGCGCGTGCCGGCTGCCTTGGCCGCGTCGGCGGCTGCGCCAGCGGCCCCACCTGGGTCGGATCCGACATTGGGCACACCGTCGGACAACAGGATGATGACCGGAGCGTTGCCAGGCTTGTGGCGCGGGCCGGTGAGCTCCGCCTGGGCCTTGTCGATGGCGTCGGCAATGTTGGTATTGCCGCCCTCCACCAGAGCGTCGATGGCAACACGGACGGCGCCGGCTGACGACGTCAGAACTTGATTCAGGATGGCGGTGTCGGAGAAGGAGACCACTCCCACCTGATCCTGGCTGAGGTCCATGCGGTCCACGAAAAGCTTGGCCGCCGTCTTGGCGTCAGCCAGCGGTTGACCCGCCATGGAGCCAGAGCGATCGAGGACCAGCATTACATCAGCGCTTGTACGCTGTGGCAGACAGGCGCCATCCAATCCTGTCAGGCTGAGCATGACAGTTACCTCGCCGTTGGGCTCTACCACACTGGGGCTGGCCGTCTTGTCCCGCGTAACGCGGCACGGCGGCGAGGGCGAGCAGATGTTGAGATGGATGCCATCCAGTTTGACGAAGTTCTCGAACGTAAGAGACATCTTCCAGTACTCTAACTGGAGCAGAACCGTGCGTCCAGCTACAGCCGCAATCTCCCCCGGCGTGAGGTTGTAGGTTGGGTCCGACGCCGAGCTTGCGAGAGGGTTGAACTCCCACAATCGCACCACCTCACGCCCTGTGGCGGGGTCATAGAGCGAGGCGCGGAAGAGATCGGTGCCAGTCGGTGTGCCGGTGCCTACAGAGGCAGCGGCTGAAAGCTCAACCATGAACGTGATAGCAGTCGGGTCGGGTGGCACGCTGATAGCCTGCCACAACGCCTCGTGTACCTGCCGGCCCAGAGGACCTTCGAATACGGCTGAGTACTGCCCCTCAATGGCATTGCCGAAGCTCACAACGCTGCGCCCTTCCGTGCTGGTGTGCCCCCAGCTCCGGTCGCCGGACTCGAAGTTGGGATTGCGGACGTAGTTAGGCCGGATGCAGGCCGGCGCCACGGGGGTGCGGGTCGCCGTGGGAGTGGGCGTCACCGTCGGAGTGCGTGTCCGCGTGGCAGTTGGTGTCCGCGTGGCAGTTGGTGTCCGCGTGCGGGTGGGTGTAGGCGTTCGCGTGCGTGTCGGTGTGGGCGTTGATGTGCCGTGGACCACCGAGGTCACGGTTGGGCAAAACTGACTCACCGAGAACGTAGTGACCCAGATGTCCTGCTGGGTGTTGCTGCACGTATCGAAAACGATGACCTGGACGGTGTAGGTGCCGTCGGGGATACCGGTGGGTAGAGTCAACTGCACCAGCCGGCCATCGTTCTGGTTACCCTGGATGGTATACGTTTGGATATCGCTGGCAACGGTAACGTTATTGGGATCAATGATGTTCGTCTCGACACGAATTTCCTGACTGGTCAGGGTGGTGTCCACTTCATGGAACACTCCCACTGTCTGGCCCGGCTGATAGCAGCCGCCAGGCCGGTCGATCTGCGCGCTGCGGATAGAGGCTGCACCGCTCCCTCCGCCGAGGATGAGCTGGCCCCAGTCGACCTGCACGCACCAACAACCATCGTGACGGTCGATGCGCACTTCAACCAGGTTGTTCCCCTGGTGAACCCAAGAGGGATCGATGTTGAAGACGGAGGTGCTCCAGACCTGGTCGGCGCCGGTCAAGGTGCCCACGAAGTGACCGTTGAAGTAAACCTCGTCCCGCTCGACTGGCCGGCCAGGATCGCCGGGATCTCCCTCCTCGTCCACATCCCAGACCGATAGGCTGAGCTGGGCCGTCGAGAAGCTGGGCAGCGCCGGCACGGCGATGTTGAACTCGATAGGCGCCAGTGGGTTGGTCCGATCGGGGCAACTGGCCTTGTCGCGCTCATTGAATATGCACTCCGAGTTACCCGGATACATGTCGTTGTCCGGCGTCCCGGTGTGGGCGTTGTTCTCGTTGTCCTCGCTGGTGATGTAGACCTGGGTCGCCGCACCCGGACACTGCGCCCCGTCCATCGACGCTCGCAGCACGATGTTGTCCACCCATGGCCCGAAGTAGTCCTCGCGATCAGAGCTGCCGTCGCTCTGGAAAACGAACGCTATCCAGACCTCCGATTGACCGGTGAGGTTGCCTAATGTACCGACGTTGGTCAGGTCGAACGTCGTGGTCTCCCAGTCATTGGAGCCACTTCGCTGAAACCCATGGAAGTTGGTGCCGTTTGTCGATGCTAGCCACTTGATGTAGTCATGGTTCGATTCAGAGTCGAGCCAGAGATCGAATAGTACCTGGGCATCCGTTGCTGTGCTCAGATCGAAGGGGCCGTAAACCATCCATGACCACGCGTTGTGTGGGTATGGCTGCCAGCATGTGTACAACGCACTGGCGCCGGCACGATGTGGGACGGCATCGGCGTCGGTAGAGGCACCGAACTCGTGACATGTTGTAGTACCCCAGTAGTACTCACCGTTGGTCATACCGTTGCCGTCGAATACAGACCAACCGGAACTGGGCCAGGTCCCCTGGAAGTCCTCGGTCATTATGTTCGTCCAACCCTGAGCAGCCAGCGGCACCCGGATAGGAACTGTCTGCGGGAGCAGTTCAGGGTTCTCCAGACGGTCCTGCGCCGGTTCGAACTGTGGAGCAGGCGGCTGCCAGGAATCCGCGTACGGGGTGGGTTCAGCAGGTTGTGCCAGCACCGAGGTGAGCACCAGTAGCACTAGCGCCAACACGCCAAGGAACAATGCAGCAAGCGACCTACCAGTCATCTGCAACCCTCCTCTTGGGGTCAGTGATCTGGGGGAAAGAGCAATCACCCTGCTGTCGCCCCCTCTTCGATTAAGACCAATGAATCTGTCGGCAGGAGATGGGCCGCTCATCAAGATGTCTACCAAATCAAGGCCCACGCATGTTGTTGGATCGGTACAGATTGATCGTACCGGCTTTGGTACAACTCAAACGTATGTCTCCCCAGTCAGGAGTTCACCGGGGACTCAAGTGATGTTGGGGGACGTCATTAGCCGCAGTTTGGCGATAACGAAGCCCGTGACCAGGAGTGACGATGGATCATGCTCACCCCGGCCTGGCCGGCCTTCGCAGATCAGGGGGGACTACTCCGATGACCATCCATCATCCCGACTTCGCTACACCTCTTTTGCCATCGACAAGACGGGGCCGGCACGCGGCCTCACTCAGCATTATAACATAGAAAGCTGGT
>JBHHXF010000238.1:0-5912 GCA_046756905.1 Anaerolineae bacterium
CTGCCATCCCCCTGTCCGCCCCACTGGTTGTTGATCTTGATGACCACCACGTCGTTTGCGCCGATGATGCCGGCGGGCTGAGCGGCCGTCTGGAAGAAATAGTCGCCTCGGGCCTCCATCTCGGCGACCAGGCTGTCCACGCCGGCGTCGCGCAGGGCGTAGTTGGGGTCGTTGCACGGGGGCGTGGCCGGCAGTGCACCGCCATCAAGACTGCATTCGGGCGCCGGCACGTGGGACACGGCGAAGACGTTGGACACGGCCGATGGGCTGGTCCAGGCTGGGAGGTTCAGATCGGCGTGGGCGGGGAGCGCCGGGAGGTTGCTGCCCACCAGAACAGGAACAAGCAGCAGCACCAGGACCGGCAGGCCGATGGCAGTCAGCCTGGCCATGTGCTTGAGGCGCTGGTAGAGATGGGCCGACCCCGAGATCGACGTCACGTAGCCCGCGAATCCCAGGCTGCCGGCCAGCGCCGATCGCTGGCAGGGGTAGGCCAGCCGGCGAGGGTTGGTGCCACTGCGCAGCAGCAGCCATGAGAGAGAGCCCAGTCCAAAGAGCCAGAAGGTCCATTTCCTGTGTCGGGGACCGTGGGAACGGTTCTTGTTTTTCATTCTTTCCCTTCTGCTGCTCCGAGAATAGTTGGCTGGTTGGCTAAATGGCTGGATGGCTGAGCACTCTGCAAGCCATCCAGCCATCTAGCCATCTAGCATTTTCGTGCTTCAGGGTGTCCCACCCGGACATGTTGACTACTTCCTGAGAAGCAGTGGCAAATACAGCCGGCCCCACACCCCGCCGGCCATCCGGCTCACCCCGCCGTCCGTGCCGACCCAGACGATGCCACCGGAACTGACAGCGATGCACTGCGCCCGGTCTTCCACCAGGCCCTCCGCACGGGTGTACGTCCGCCAAACATCATCGCCCTGCTCGTGGGGTGTGCCGGCGTCGTCCAGCACCATCACCCCGGACCATCCGGTGGCGATCCACTTTCGCCCGGCGGCATCGATGGCCAGGCCCTGGTTACAGTCGCCGACGCGGAAGGTGGTCCAGGTGTCGTCGGCCTTCTCGTGGGGCGTGCCCCCATCGTCCAGCACGCTGACCCCGCCGCAGGCGCCGAACCACTTGCGGCCGGCCCCGTCCACGACGATGCTGTAGACCGAGCCGCCGGCCAGCCCATCCGCCGGCGTGAAACGCGTCCAGACGTCGTCGGATTTGTTGTGAGGCGTGCCGGCGTGGTCCAGCAGGCTCACACCGTCACTCTCATGGGCGAACCAAACCAGGTTGGGACCATCCACGGCGGCGACGTGCACGCGGTCGCTGGCCAGCCCATCGGCGGCGGTGAAGCTGGTCCAGGCATCGTCGGACTTGTCGTGGAGCGTGCCGGCATCGTCCAGCAGGCTGACGCCGTGTCCGTCCGTCACAAACCACTTGCGCCCCGCCCCGTCTCCGGCTATGCCCTTCACCCAGTTGCTCACCAGGCCATCGGCCGTTGTGAAACTGGTCCAGATGTCGTCACTCTCGTCATGAGGTGTGCCCCCGTCACTAAGCACTTTGACCCCACCCGAGGTGCCAATCCACTTGCGGCCAGCACCATCCTTCCTGATGGCCATGACATTACCCGTGTCGAAGATGGTCCAGTGACTGCCGTCGAAGGCGACCAGCCCACCCTGGGTGCCGATCCAGGCCAGATTTGCCCCCTCAGTCAACACCGCCTCGACATCGTTGTGGGGCAGCCAGTCACCAGTGACGTAGCTGGTCCAGACATCGTCGGCTTTGTCGTGGGGCGTGCCGGCGTGGTCCAGCCGGCTCACTCCGCCTCGCCAGGTGCCGAACCACATCTCGTCGGCCGTTCCAGCGACCACGGCCCAGACACCGGTGCCGGTCAACCCATCCGCCGTGGTGAAGGTGGTCCAGATGTCGTCGCCCTTCTGGTGGGGTGTGCCGGCATCACTGAGCACACTCACGGCGCCATAGGCGGCAAACCACTTGCGGTCAACTCCGTCCACGGCGATGGCGTAGATCCGGTTGCCGATCAAACCATCGTCGGTGGTGAATGCGGTCCAGGTGTCGTCGCCCTTATCGTGGGGCGTGCCGCCGTCATCGAGCACGCTCACCCCACCAGAGGTGCCGACCCACTTGTTGCCTGCCTCATCAACGGCTATGGTTTGGACGTTGTCGCTCGCCAAACCATCGGCGGAGGTGAATGTGGTCGAGATGTCATCAGACTTGTCGTGGGGCGTGCCGTTGTCGTCCAGCGCGCTCAGCCCGCTGCTCGTGCCAACCCACTTCTGATTCATCCCATCCACCGCAACGTCAAGGACAACCCGATGCGGCAACCCGTCATCAACGGTGAAGGTTGTCCAGGTGTCGTCTGCTTTGTCGTGGGGCGTGCCGTTGTCGCTCAGGACGCTCAGCCCACGCTGAGTGCCGATCCATTTGCGCCCCGCCCCGTCAATGGTCACGGCATGCACCCAGCCGGTGGCCAGGCCATCCCGCTGGGTGAAGGTGGTCCAGGCGCCGGCATCGTACACGGTCACGCCGCCGTTCCAGGTGCTCAGGCCGAACCAGAGCCGGCCCGCACCGTCCACCACGACCGTCGAGACGTGGTTGTCGGGCAGGCCATGGGGAGCCAGATACCTGGCGTAGCTGTCGGTGGTCAAGTCCCAGCGTACCACACCGCCAGCGGAGCCGGCCCAAACGTTGTCGCCGTCCACAGCCAGCGCGTTCACGAAGTTCCCGTTGGTCCAGCTCTGCCAGGGGCCAACCACCACGGGCGTCGGCGGGGGTAGCTCGACCGTGCTGGTAGCCGTAGGCGTAGAGGTGGGGGTGGCGGGCTCAGCGGTGCTGGTGGTGGTCGGCGTAGCCGTTGAGGTGGGCGTCGTTGTGCTGCTGGGTGTAGCCGTGGGACTCGGGGTTGCCGTCGCGGGCTGGGCGGCAGCTCCCGGCCAGAAGCCGGCGTGGAGCATGGCCGACGCGCTGCTGGATGAACCAACCACCGCCTGACCCAGCGTGGCGTCCAGGGCGTGGGGGCCGGCTGTGGCACGACCGCCCCCACTGCCAATTACGTGCCAATTGACAGCATAGCCGGCCAGCCTCCAGCCCAGACCCAGTGCGAACAGCCCAGCCACGACAAGCGCGACCAACACGGACATCCCTCTCCCACGCATCGCTAATCCTCCTCAGCCGCCAACTCGACCCGTTCCATCCGCACGTTCTCGTACCCTCGCCGCCTAGCGACGATGCGGTAGTCGAAGGTGATGCTGGCCTTGCCGCTGGCGTCTCTGACCTCGAAGGATGTCGGCGTCTGGTTGACTACATAGAGCGGCGCCCAGCCGCCAACCGGCGTGAGAAAGACGTGATACCCGACCTCCAGGTTCACCGTCTCAGCGAAGAGGGGATCGATCTCCACCACAGCCACGCCGTCTTTGAGCTGCGCTTTGCCGAAGTCCTCGAACCACACCCCCGTGCTTTCGAGGGCGTACAGAGCTCGCATTCCGTGACTCTGCGTCAAAACCACCGCGGCCTTGGTCCCCCGAGCCCAGGTGTTCCCGCTTTCATCCACGTTGAAGATGAGGTTGTTGTCCTTGTCGCGGATCTCAAAGTCAGCATCTTCGCCGTCGCCGTCCTCGTCCAAGTCAATCCGAACTCCATCGTTGACGATGAGATAGATGTCGCTACTACTGTAGAAAGGGTCGGAGTATATCCTGCCATCATCTCCAAGCAAGGTGTCGGCATTGCCGCCCAGGATAAGATCAGCGCCGCCGTCTCTGCCCTCGGCGTAGACGCCAGCGCCGCTGGCAGACTCGCTCACGCCGGAAACCCCAACCCCGATGGTTGATCTGCCAGAGACGCCGGTGGAGCCGCGCCCCTCGACGCCGACTCCAACGCTGCTTTCGCCGAACACCCCGGTCTCGCCGAAGCCTTTGACGCCCGTCCCGAAGCCGGCCCGTCCCTCGACACCGATGGCAGTGTAGTCGGTCCCGACGCCGTACACGCCTTTCTGCGTGCCCTCGCCGTGGACGCCGGTGAGACCGTCGCCTCGCACGCCCACCTGGCCATCGCCGACGACGCCGGCGTCGCCCTTGCCCTTCACGCCGATGCCGGAAGGCGCTTCGCCATACACCCCCGTCTCGAACAGGCCGCCGATGCCGGTCACGCCTGTGATGTTGCCTCGGGCGCGGACACCCTCGTTTCCGGTGGCGTAGACGGCCGTGCCGTTGACGCTCGAACCGTACAGGCCGACGCCATTTTCGCTGTAGCCGTACACGCCATAGTTGCCGCCATCGCCGCGCACGCCCTGCAGGCCGCCCCAACCCAGCACGCCGGTGCCGGCCGAGCTCTCACCCCACACGCCCGTTCCGCCAACGTCCAGGGTGCTGGCGCCCCGCACGCCCGTCGGGCCGGATCCCCGGACGCCGTAGGTCTGGCCGGCGCCCACAACCCCGGTGTCCTCACCGTTGCCGTAGACCCCCACCAGGCCGCTGATCCCCACCAGACCCGAGCCGTCCCCGCTGCCACCGTAGACGCCGATGTTGCTTTCGCTGTAGCCGGACATTCCGTAGCCGGCGCCCGCGTTGGCGACATCCAGCACCGGCGCATGGTCCAGATCACCTCTCATCAAGTCACCGTCTACGTTCACGTAGCGGTCGTCGTGGTCATGGCCGGCGGCGGCGAAGTCGCCGGCATCGGAGCCATCCAGCTTGTCGGTATCGCCACTGTAGATGGCGTAGGGCACGCTGACGATGCGTTGGCGAGGTGACATCTCCGGATCCGCCCCCACCTGCACCCCCAGCCACAGGTCACGCCCGTCGAAGACGCTGAGGTCCAGCGCCGTGGTGTCGCCCAGCAAGGTGGTGAAGAGGCCACCGGCCACCGTCACGGACTTCGTCTCCGTCCACAGGGCCGCTCCCCCCGACGATACGTCGTAGAGGCGGAACGTCATGGTGTACGGGCCATCGGCCACAGCGTCGCCGGCGCCATCCAGAAGCCGCCCCTGGTAGCTAATCAGGCTGGGCACCGTGAGCACCGCCGCTGGGGCTTCGCCGTTGCCCGCCCGCTGGGCAGGTGGGCCGGCTCCCACGTTGCCGGCCGCCACAAGCATACCCAGCATGGCTGTGACTGCCAATAGTGCCACTATTATTCTGGTTTTCATCTCTATCTTTCCTCCTTTTCGTCCTCCCCAGTCCTTGCTATCCAAGACACGGACTGCTCTCCCGGACCGGCTTTGCGGATCAGCGGCAGGTAGACGCGATTGCCAATGAAGACGGACACGCTGTCTTCCCCGACAAAGCCGTCGCTGTCGGCCACTTGCAGGGTTATGGTATGCCGGCCTGGTGACAGGTCGTCGAAGGACATCTCGCGGCCCACGCCCAGTTCGCCGTCCAGGCTCGAGGACCAGGTGAAGAGGGCGTCGTCGGTCAGGGGGCCGTCCTCCAGGTCGGCGCCGGTCCCCTCCAGCACCACCGGGCTCCCCGATGGGAAAGCGCTGCCATCCATCGGATAGAGGATGTGCGCCGCCGGCGGCTTGCCCTCCACGGTGAAGGCGGCATCCGATTCGTCCTGGCTGGTGTTGACACCATCCGAGACAACCACCCGAATCAGCGCCGTCTCGCTGCCGGCCAGCCGGCCGGCATCCAGGGTGTAACTTTCTGCTGCCAGGTTGGTGGCCACGGCTCGCCAGGTTTCCCCGGCGTCGGAGCTGTACAGTAGCACATAGCGCAGCGGGTCGCCATCGGCGTCGCTGCCGGCCCAGGTGACAACTTGCTCGCTGTAGGGCGGCCATAGCTCGCCGCCGTTGGGCGAGAGGAGGGTGACCTGTGGCGCGTTGGCGCTGACGTGGGTGATGTGCAGCACTGTCTGGCCTTCCTTGATGACAATGCGCGCCGTGCCGGCCTGCCAGGGGACGATCTCGTGGAAGT
>JBHHXF010000239.1:0-5890 GCA_046756905.1 Anaerolineae bacterium
CCTGAATTCCCTCCAGTTCCCCCGAAGTTCCTCCGAGTTCCTGCGAGTTCCTCCGAGTTCTCCCTGAATTCCCTTTAGTTCCCCTGAATTCCCTCCAGTTCCCCCGAAGTTCCTCCGAGTTCCCTCTAGTTCCCCGTACTCCCCCTTTCCCCCCACGCCGGCATCGGGAACACTGCCTCGCCCGTCGCCTGTTCCGGCGGCCAGATCACGGCGCTGCCGTCGCCTTGGATCTGCACGACTGCGATCTTGTAGTGCATCGACTCACCATCGGGGTCGAACTGCACTCGCTCCAGCGGCGTCGGAATGTCGATCTTGGCCAACGCATCACGGATGTTTTGCGATGTGATGGGTTGGCCGGCATCCGCCACGTTTTGGATGGCTGATAGCAGCGCCAGGCCGGCACTGTATCCGTGCTGTGTCAGCCCGCCGGCCTCTTCGCCGGTCGCTTCCTTGAATCCCTGGGCAAACTGCTGGGAAATTTCCTCTGCCCCCGGCGTTACCAGCCCTAAGGCGGGGTTCCAGATCGCCGTGCTGGATGTGTAGTTAGCTGCCTCACCCAGCTTAAACACCGGCGCCCGCAGACTGGCGCCAAACATGGCGATGAACCCGCCGATGTTAATGTTCTGCTCCTTCAACTGGCGGATCATGAGAACGTTGTCGCCGGTAAAGCCCAGGGAGATCAATACCTGGGCATCCGCATCGCGGACTTTGGTCAGCAGCGGCGTGAAATCAGAGAGACCGGGCGTGAACTTCTCCATCACCGACACAGTGACTCCGCTGGCCTCGAGAAGCTCCCGCAGTCGCTCGGAGGTTTGGGTGGCGCCCGGCGTCACCGAGTGTAGAATGGCCACGTTGTCGGCTCCGAAGGACTCCGTGACAACGCCAGCGGCCGCCTGTGCAAAGCCTTCCAGATTGGCCAGCCGGAAGAAGTACTTGTATCCGCGCTGCACCAGACGCTTGTCCAGAGATGCCGCAGCCAGATAAGGTGTCTGATTCGTCTCGGCTACCTCGCTGACCGGCCCCACGAGGGTGTCTACATAGCCGCCAACGAGGGTTACAGCACCCTCGCGGGTGATCAGTTCTTCCGCTGCCGCTGATGCCTGCTCGGGCTTGCTCTGGTCATCGCGTGTTACCAGCTTGACTTGCCGGCCAGCAATCCCACCCTGTTTGTTCACTTCGTCGATGGCATACTGGATGCCGGCATGTACCGGCAGCCCCTGGGTTGAATTAACACCGGTCAAGGAATTGATCTCGCCGATCACGATGGGTTCGCTTACGGCTGGCGGGGTCGAGGTTGGCGCCTGACTTGGAGCTGCCGGCGTGGAAGGGGCGCATCCTACAGCGGCCAGCACTAGTACCACCAGTGCGAGGGATATGCGGAGACTGCGATGTAGTGTAAACATGGGACTCCTCCTGTCAATCGTACAGCATTGCCAAAGCAGGCAGGTCGATCCTTTATGTTCGTTGGATCGACCTACACAGCAGCACTGACAATGCCGGCCACTTACCATAGATGGTTATACCCTTCACCTATTAGTGAAGTATTGTACAATCGTTTGTTATTATAGCAATTCTTTCGGAAATTGGCAAATGGAGGTATTGACAGGCATCCAGGGAGACGCTATAATCCTGATATGATATCACAGAATGACACCGCTGTGACTGGTGAACTTCCGATTGACCCTGGTCAGACGGTTCAGCTTACTTCCTGGGAGAGGTATCCCCAGGGCCACATCTTTTTCCGGCCAGGTGAGCCGGCAACCACCCTGTATCTGATTCATAGGGGACGCGTCCAGCTCTATCATGGAGTCGATGATACGCGCCGCGTGGTGGCCGACTACCTCGGCCCGGGCTCTTTCTTTGGTGGGACGGTGCTGTACGATCGGCCTCACTATCTGACGGCTGAGGCAGTGACACCGGTTGAAGTGAGCGCTATCGCTGCGCGCGACATCAATGAACTACAAAAGGACATGCCCGATCTGGTGGCGTTGCTGGTCCTCGATCTGATCAAGCAACTGGAACACATCCAGCGGGTCTACACCCGCACTCCTCTCACCACGCCGGCTCGCCTGGCCGGCCTGCTCCTGCTCCTGATGGACGAACAAACCTACGAGGTAGCCGGTTTCAGCCATCAAAACCTGGCCGAGATGCTTGGGACGCACCGCGAATTTGTCACGCAAACCCTCGCCAATTTCCGCGACAAGGGTGTTGTCGACACCGGCTACAAGCGCATCCTCATCTTGGATCCTCAGCAGTTGCGCTCTATGGCTGGGAGTTGAGGGTCAGCCGTTATCCTGCTCAATTATCCGGGCATCCACTACCATTATTCCGTCCGGGTAGGCGAAGACCGGGTTTAGATCGATCTCGATGATCTCTGGATGGTCTTCGGCCATCCGGGCTACTGCTAGAAGGCAATCCGCCAGGGCGTGCTCATCCACCTCCGGCTGGCCGCGATAACCTGCCAGAAGTTCATGCCCCTTGATCTCCCGGATCATGCTATGGGCGTCGTCGCGGGTGAAGGGAAGAAGCCTGAGGCTCACATCCCGATATATCTCCACCATGACACCACCCAGGCCAAAGAGCATGACCGGGCCGAACTGGGGGTCACGGTTCATCCCCACGATGACCTCCAGGCCGGGATGCGCCATCTTGCTCACCAACACATCCCCTGTCCGGGCACCCGGTCGGGCGCTGCCCACCACTGCCAGCATGTCATCATAGGCTTGCTTAACCGCTTCTGCGGAGTCCAGGTTCAGGCGCACGCCGCCAACGTCACTTTTGTGGATGATGTCAGGCGAGCTGATCTTGAGCGCTACCGGAAAGCCCAGATCGCCGGCAAGCTCGGCGGCCTGGCCGGCGCTATCTGCCAAGCGGAAGTCGGGACAGGGCAGCCCCTGTTCGGCGATGCGGACAAATGCCTGGTACGACGTCAGTTGCCGGCCAGTCACTGCGATGGTTAGCGTTGGTTCTTCAGCCGCTGCGCGGTTTCTTCGATCAAGCAACTGGGCCAGCGCCCTGATCCCCCGCTCGGGGGTGGGAAAGACCGGAATGCCCTTGAGGTGCATCAAGTCCCGTTCGTGTCGTTCGACATCCGCTCCCCCCAAGAAGATCACCAGCTCATTTGCTCCGGGCGTCACCACCTCAGAAGCGCCCTCCACCGGATCGCCGAAGATCACGCCCAGAGTGTCGTAGTGTTCGCGGGTTGCCTCGATCACGTCGCCAAACATCCGGGCGGTGGCGTCGCCGGTGAGATCGACCGGATTGGACTTGATGGCATGGGCTGGAATAAGGGGCGTAATCGCGTCGATGACCTCTTTTGACAAGGGAGACACAGCCAGGCCCTCTAGCTCAGCTTGATCCGTCGCCAGAATGCCGGCCCCGCCGGAAGTGGTGATAAAGAGCAGGCGGTTGCCAGTCGGCGGTTTCAAATAGGCGAGGGCCTTAGCAAAATCGTAGAATTCCTCGATGGTGTACGCGCGGCAGATGTTTTGTCGAGCGAACAGAGCATCGTAGATGGCGTCGGCGCCGGCCAGCGACTTGGTGTGAGACTCGGCGGCTACCTTGCCCTTGGGCGTGCGGCCCGACTTGAGAACCACCAGCGGCTTTTGGAGTTCTTGCACCACCTCCAGGAACGCCTGGGGACGCTTGATGCCCTCGATGTACGCCGCGATGACCTCGGTGGAAGGATCGCGGTCAAAATAGGCGATCAGGTCCGTCTCGTCTACATCAGCCCGGTTGCCCATGCTGACGAAGCTGGCTGTTCCCAGCTTCTCCTCCGTCAGCCAGTCCATCATCGCAGCGCCCACCGTGCCGCTCTGGGAGACGACCGCAATCTTGCCCTGGCGTGTGAGCAAGGGCCAGGAAGCACACAGGGGATGATGCGGGTTGTTGACCCCCTGACAATTCGGCCCGACGACCCGCACGCCGTACTTCTGCGCCATCTCGACGACTTGCTGCTGGAGTAGCTCCCCCTCGGGGCCGGCCTCGCTGAAGCCACCGGTGATGATCACAGCGCCCTTCACGCCGGCCTCGCCGCACTCCTCCACCACTCCAGGCACAAAGCGGGCCGGGATGATGATGACTGCCAGGTCCGGCGACTCCTCGATCTCGCTGATGCTGGCATGACAGACTAGGCCGAGGATGGCATCGGCCTTGGGGTTGACAGGATACACGGGTCCCTGGAACCCGCCGTCGAGGATGTTTTTTAGGATTTCGTGGCCCAATTTGTCTGGACTGGTCGACGCGCCAATGACCGCCACACTCTTGGGTTTGAGGATGGCATTCAACTGACTTATCGGGTCTGGTACCGCCATGGTTCACCTCCTAGCACTTGATCAACTGTGAAACAATGGGTTTGTAGTAACCGTTTCAGCGGTTTGGTGCTGGGGAAAACGACTGAAGTCGTTACTACGAGCCACCGTTCAACAGAAACTCGCGGATATGCTGCGCCAGGGCTTCGGGCTGATCTTCGGGCAGGAAGTGGCCGGCCTCATCGATCACAACCAGCCGCGCATCCGCCAGCGCGTCAGCCAGCCGGCGGCCGTAGTCAACGCTCTGGAAGATATCGCCATCACCCCACAGGATAAGCACCGGCTTGTCGATGGCCTCAATCTCATCCGCGATGTCCAGCGTGTCCCGGGTTTCCAGCGCCCGCGCCGCCCGCAGGTACGCCATGCGCCCCTCCAGATCGCGGAACGGGCCGGCATATCGATCCACCACCTCGTCCGTGATCTTGTCGGTCTGAACCATTCCCTGCTCCAGGCCCTTGCGAAAGCCCTTGGCGAGATCCAATCGCTGCATGATCTCGTCCCACGCCGGCTCTTTCAGCCGGGCGATGCCTGGCTCCGGCCACGAATCGTAGGCGATGGAATCCACCAGCACCAGCTTGTTGGCGCGGTCAGGATGGCGCACGGTGAAGATTTGTACCACGCCCCCACCAATGTCGTGGCCGACCAGGTGTGCTGCGTCGATGCCGACAGCGTCCATGAAATCGGCCAGATAGTCGGCCTGTGCCGATACCGAGAGGTCCCCGGCCTCTGGTTTGACGGATGCGCCATAGCCGATCATGTCCGGCGCGTAGACGGCGAAGTCGTCTGCCAGATCGGCCATGACGTTGCGCCACAGCCCCGAGTTGGTCGGAATCCCGTGAATCAGGATCACGGGGTCGCCGGCGCCGGCCTGCCGGTAGGCCATCGTGCCGGCGCGCGTCTCAACGGTCAAATTCGCTCCCATCATCCAAACCTCCTTCTTGTGTTCGTAGTCAGGCACGCAACGCAGTGGAGTGGCGTTCCTACGCCACTCCGCTGCGCTACGTGGCTTACTACGAACGTTTCAGCGGTCGTCTTTCCAGCGCCTCCGCACGCTCGACAAAACGGGTCGACAGCGGGATCGTCTGCTGAGTCTCGTAGTCGTAGGCCACTTGGACGCTGCGGGCCGTTGCCACCAGACGGCGCGTCTCCCGCTCTTCAATGCGGTACTGCATCACAAAGCTCTTGTTGCCAATCTCGGACACGCGGACACCGACTTCCAAGACCTCGCCGAAGTAGGCCGGCGACCGATAGGTGCAAGTCATCTCTGCCAGGATCAGCCCCAAACGATCCAGAGAAGCGGTTTCCATCAGGTTGAGTCTGTATTTGATGCGCGCGGCCTCCAGGTAGGTCATGAACACAGCGTTGTTCACGTGGCCCAGAGGATCCAGGTCACGGAAGCGGACCTCTACGGGTACGACAAAGTTGAACCCATCCATTGAACACTGCTCCTGAGCGCCATCGGAGGTTGGCTGTGGTGTGTCCGAAGTCGTGGAAGGAATCATGGGGGGTATTATAGCCGGCTCAGCACGGGATGACAAGCGGCGTCGGACTCAATACCCTGGTTGTTTTCTCAACCGTAA
>JBHHXF010000240.1:0-5881 GCA_046756905.1 Anaerolineae bacterium
GAGGGGATACGACCTAAGCATCGAACCCCAACCCCCGCTCCTTCAAGCTAACAAACCGACTGTGTCCGATGATGAGATGGTCGAGTAGCTCCGTGTCCAGAAGCTTGCCGGCCTCTCGGATCTGGCGTGTAATACGCACATCCTCTGGAGAGGGCGTGGGATCACCGCTGGGGTGATTATGGGCGACAATGATGGCGGCACAGTTGCGTTTCACGGCTTCGCGGAAGACCTCGGCGGTACGAATCAGCGATGCGTTGACCGATCCCTGGTAAAGGTGGACAATATCCAGGACGTGATTCTTCGTATCGAGTAACAATACCCACAGCTCCTCTTTGTCCAGCAGACCCATGTCCAGCATGATCATGTTGGCGGCATCGGCCGGCGAGGTAATCTGGGGCCGTTCCTCCGGCGCTTCGATGGCGAGCCGGCGGCCCAGTTCCAGGGCGGCTTTGATCTGCACCGCCTTGGCCGGACCGATGCCTTTGAGTTTGCAGGTGTCGTCGATGGTCGCTTGCGCCAGCCCGCGGAGGCCTTTGAAGCGCGACAGGAGTTGCTGGCCCAACGCCACAGAGCTCTGTCCTTCGGACCCCATGCGGAGGATAATGGCTAATAGCTCGGCATTGGAGAGTGCTTTCGCCCCGTAGTGTTGTAGGCGCTCCCGGGGCCGCTCGTTGGTTGGTAGGTCATGGATGCGTGGCTGGTAAGAAGCTGTGTTGGTTTCTGGCACGTGGGTTCCCCCCTCTCGCTATACGTGGATCAACGCTCCACATTATACCAGCATCGCGCACAAAACTCAACTACGGGGGTAATCGACAGGGTAAACACAAAGAGAAAGACGGGGATTGGCCCAGAATCCCCGTCTTTCCCCGCAAGGAGGAGAACACATGCTAGGCCCGTCTTGGCCCTCAATACTTATGATGCACCAGAATGAGCGCGTCTTACGCCCGAATCCGAAGATTCGTGCTATTTGACTTCATGCAAAATGGTCCGCAATCGTTCGAGTGATAGGTTGCCGCCACTCGCGACGAGGGCCACTCTGCGTCCTCGCAGTCGATCCTTGATCTTCAATGCGGCCGCCAGCGGAGCAGCGCCGGCCCCTTCAACCAGGTTGTGGGTGTGCTCCAGCATCAAGACCACTGCGTGTTTCAGTTCATCCTCGGACACGAGCACAAAGTCGTCCAACATCTCGTGGAGGATCTCTTGTGTCATTTTGAAGCCAACACGGGTTGCCAGCCCTTCAGCGAATGTGCCCATGCTGTCTTCGGCCAGCCGGCCTTCACGCCACGATCGGTATGCCGCCGGGGCTGCTGCTGCTTGCACGCCGATGACTTGAATCTCAGGCTGGATGCCCTTGGCTGCCAGGCAGCAGCCCGAAGCGCCGCTGCCGCCGCCGACCGCAACAATAATCGTATCTATTTCTGGGTTCTCCTGCAGGATTTCCAGGGCCTCGGTGCCGACACCTGCGATCAACAACGGTTCGTTGGCTGAGTGGATGTAACGGTAGCCATGAGCTTCCGTGAGTTGCTCCGCTTTTTCGCGGGCTTCGTCGAAGTCGCGACCGTGGAACCGTACCTCGGCCCCGAGACCCTGAATGGCAGCCACCTTGCCGGGGTTGGCGCCCTGCGGAACTACAACCACGGCCGGCACGCCGAAAAGCCGCGAGGCATAGGCCACGGATTGCCCGTGATTTCCCGTAGATGCGGCGATCACGCCGCGTCTACGCTCCTCGTCCGACAGTTGAGAGATCAGATTGATGCCACCGCGAATCTTGAATGCACCAATGGGTTGGTGATTCTCATGCTTGACCCATACGCCATCAGCCCCCAGCAGCGAGGTGAGGCCGGCATAATGATAGAGCGGCGTCGGCTTCAAGAACGGACGAATCTGAGCCTGAGCCTTAACTACGTCATGAAACGTTGGACTGTCCACTCCCGCCTCCTGGCATTGTCATACCCATAAGCCGCCGGTGACGCTCAACACTGCGCCTGTGATGTACCCCGCACGTTCAGAAACCAGAAATGCGACGGCTTCGGCAACATCATTGGTCGCGCCGAGCCGGCGCAACGGCACAACCGGAGCTATCTGCGTCCGGTCATCGTCGGTGGTGTTGTATGTTTCGATGAAGCCAGGATTCACGATGTTGATCCGCACGCCGTAGCGCCCCTCAGCTCGCGCCATGGATTTGGTCAGTACGACCAGGCCAGTCTTTGCTACGGTGTAGGCCATTGTGTTGGGTGCACCGCGTCCTGTTTCCACATTCAGTGTGCCGATATTTACAATGGTGCCGGCGACTTCGCGCAGGTGAGGTAGTGCGAACTTACTGCAATAGAAGGCGCTGCTGAGGTTCCCATTAATCATAGCCTGCCATTCTTCAACCGAGGTGTCGAACGGACGCTTGAGCAGGAACGGGCCGGCGTTGTTCACCAGCACATCGAGCCGGCCAAATCGATCCACGACGGCGCTAATCAACCCCTCGGCCGCCTCTGGATCGGATACATCCGCTTCGAACGCCTCGGCGTCTGTCAGAGCCTGCATCAGTCCCAGCACCTCTGTGGCCGTCTGCGGGTCGCTGCGATAGTTCAAGGCAACGGCGTATCCATCGCGGGCCAGGCGCCGCGCAATGCCTTCACCGATTCCTTTGATGCTGCCGGTGACCAGAGCAACGCGCTGCTCCGTCATAGTACGAACTCCTTTCTGAGAAGTCTGCCTGATTTAGTTTCCGCCGTTGAGCTTCCCAACATCTGACATGACAGTATACTCTTCACTGGCTCTCCCCGCAAGTTTGGGCGCGGCATAAAACAAGAGGGCCAGGGATTTTGCGCCCCGGCCCTCTCCATGTTTCTGCTCTAATAATGGGTGGCTGGTTGGTTAGATGGCTGGATGGCGTGCGTAATACCTAGCCATTCAGCCATCTAGCCATCTCGTGTTTCAAGGTGCCCTGCTCGAATTTGTTGACTGCTCCAGAAATGAATCAATCGACTGCTTCATTATTGCGCACCCAGCGCCACACGTGGCTCAAAGCCAGCAGGAGGGCCGCTGCCATCGCCATCAGTCCCCAGACTGGGATGTCCAGCGAGCCGGTCCGGGGCAGTTCCTGGGGGATGACCATCGGAGTGGGTGTTGCTGTCGCCGCCGGCTCGGTTGGCGTCGTCTGCAATTCGCCTGCTGGGATGACCTCCAATACCGGGAGGGCATTGACGTCTCCATCGATTCGCATGTATTTCGCCGAAAGCCAACCCTCCAGATTTTCTTCCTCCGCGCGGCCCCGGACCCAGGTTCCATCTTCGTTCCGGCCGGTCAAGCTGAGTTCTGTCTCGCCGGCGACAGCGCCCAATCGCGCATACTCAATTCCAGGGCCGGTCCGAACATTGAGCCCGCGGGCTGTGACAACGGCGCTCAACATATCGACCGGCAGAATCGTGGGTGTCGCTTCCAGTTCCACCGGCTGTGCGATTTCTAATATCGGCAGCGTCATTACATCGCCGTCGATCTGCATGTATTTCGCCGAGAGCCACCCCTCCAGGTTTTCCTCCTCCGCGCGGCCTCGGACCCAAGTGCCGGCCTCGTTTCGGCCACTAAGTGTCAGCTTTGTCCCGCCGGCAACCGCGCCAAGGCGGGTGTACTCGATCCCAGGTCCGGTTCGCACATTGAGCCCTTGCGCTGTGACCACAGCGTTGAGCGCCCCCTCGGGCAGAGCGGTTGGGGTCGAAGTCGGGGTCGGGCTGGTGGCCGGCGTCAGGGTAGGGCTGGGGCTGGTAGGGCTGGGTTGGGGGGTAGCCGTTGCAACCGGACTTGGTTCGACCGTAGGCTCTGGAAGCTGACACCCTTTCCAGAACGGGTACTGCTCAAGATGGGTTCCCAGGATGAAGTCCTCTGGCTCGATCGCCCGCGTCGGCCCTATGTTGGGGCAAAGCTGGTATCCATCAGGCATTGAGGCCAGTTCTAACCGCAGCGCCTTGTCGAAGCCGGCTGGAATCAGGAAGCGGGTCCGGGCCCGGCCTTGTGTATCGATTGTGGTTGTTTGTCGGGCCAGGAGTCGGCCTGTGTCGGCCTCGCGCAGTATGAAGTCGATGTCAGGCAACGGATCGACGGCGTTGGCCGCCTGATCCGAGGAACTGAATATTCGATCGCATCCGGGGCACTGGAGGCCACCCGGTCCTGTGACATCTACAAAGGCTTCGACAACGATACTTCTTTCCGGGAGAAGTGTGGCCGTCGGAGCGAGCGTGGCCGTCGGCGGCATAGGTGTTGCGGTTGGCGGCGCCGGCGTGGGGGTGGGTGGTATAGGCGTTGCGCTGGGCGGGACCGGCGTTGCCGTTGGTGCTTCTAGCGGGCAACTGGTCCAAAACGGATAGATTTCCTCGTGTGTGCCCAGGACGAAGTCTTCAGGGGTAATGGTTCGGGACGATGACGCATTGGGACACAAGTCAAAACCGGAGGGAGTAGACACCAGACTGAGTACGATGTCATCCTCTAGGGTTTCCGGAATCTGAAAGATGGCCCGATACCGTCCTTGAGGCTGAAGTGTAGCCTGTTGGCGCCCCAGTTCCGCGCCGGTTCGGGCGTTTCGCACTACGAATTCCATGGCTGGCAGAGGGTTGTTCGCATTCGCTTCCTGATCTTCACTGCTGAAGATTTTGTCGCAACCAGGGCACTCAAATGGGCCGGCGCCCGTCGTGTCCGAGAAGGCGATCACCACGAGTTGTTTAGATGTCTGGAGAAGTTCAGCCTGAGACGAGGCCGCCCTCAGCGAGAGGGCTTGCTCAGACCGCGCAGAAACCAACGGCACATCAGCCGATGCTGTGTATCCGATCATGCCGATGAGTAGAAACAAAATCAGTACCAGATCAATGAGTCTCGAAGAATGGATTTGGCGCACTGCGTGCCTCCTGTCAAAAGGCAGGGAGTATTTGGACCGGGCCTCCGGCCAGGTGAATTATATCACGGGAGTCCGCTGGCTCTCGTAGAAGTGCGTGAACGTTCCGTAAAGTAACTTTGAAGAACTCTCAACGGAACATTGTTTTTCTTGTAAAGAGCTGGCGTTACGTCCCTTTGCTCCGAGGGCAGGGTGGAGCAACTTGCCGGAGAGTCCTGCTCACTTATCAGGACGTCGCGGCGGCATATGCCGTTATGAGGGGCAAAGGAGTGGCGGCGGGCTATGTGGCGCGTTTGGGGGAGCCGTACAGCCACCAGTAGCGATCGGGAGGATAATAATCTCGTAAACTGCTATGGAAAATGAATTCACCAGGCGCCCAGATGTTTTGAAGATCGTGGTCAAGCTGCTTAATACGCGCGCTCTGTTCAGTCGGTGCATCATCCGCCAATTCAACGATAAGGAGAGCGATACGGTTACGGATGTGTACTTCGAAGCGGTAATCGTTTTGGCAGTGTAATGGATCGTCGCGACAGTCTTGTAGGAACCAACGCCACGAATCGATCTGGCTTTTCAGTTCACGCGCCAGCTTTTGGCGGTATAACGATGGGTATTGCCGGGATGTTTGCGCCACAAAGTCCGTTAACTCCCTGAGTCGGTCTGCCTGCGCAGTCGTCAGATGGCCACCCTCAGTAGCGAAAGCCAGGTCACGCAGCATCTCCAGCAACAAGCCGGCTGACATCTTTTGCGGTCGGTTGCCGGCCGGCGTTTTTACCATCAATTGCCGATACAGGTCATCCTCGAAGAGGTATTCTTCTAACTCGGCAGCCATCGCCTCTACCAGCTCAAGTTTCAGCTCCAAATTTTGTCTATCAAACATAGGGACCTGGGTTCTGTTCATGTCACACTAGTACCTCGGAGGTCTCAGATGCGGCTCCGACTGGCGAGGGCAACGATTGTTTCGAGCCGATTCTGTTCAATATAAGTTGGTTGGGTGGCTAGATGGCT
>JBHHXF010000241.1:0-5850 GCA_046756905.1 Anaerolineae bacterium
GCTGCGGCTGCGCAACAGGCTGCTGCCCAGGTAGCGCGAACCGAGCAGGCTGCGGCTACCCAGATACCGCGTGCCCAGCAGGCTGCGGTCGTGTAACAGACTGCTGCCCAGGTGTGAGCTGGACAGTGGCAAATGGCTGCTGTGCGCCAGGGTCGTCTGGCGCTCGAAGGCCAGCCTGGCCTGGGCGTAGTCCACCAGCAGAGGCGCCACTGTGGACAGATCCGCCAGGTTGCCTGTCAGGGTTGCGTGTTCCACTTCCTGCAGCAGGTCGTGCTGAGATACCAGCAACCGTTCGGCCGTGTTAAACACGTCGCCCGTGGCGCCGGAGCTGTACAACAGATCGAGCGCTGCGTTCGTGCGCCCCAGCGCGTTGTAAACGATGTCGTGATCGTCGAGCCTCAGGCCGTCGAGATGGGTCAGTGCGTCGTCGATCAAGCGGGTGATATGGTCGATATCGGCGGCGTGGACAACATCTTCGAGGTAAGCAGCCTCGCCGGCTGCCTGGGCAGGGGTGACAGCGGCACCGGCTAGCAGCAACGCGGCCAGAAACAGAACAACCATCACAGAGCGTGAAATCCTATCCAACATGTCAGACTCCTTTATCTGATCGTCTCAACGATGATTTACGATCGTCTTCGCGATGTGCCTCTACAACAATGGCCCTTCCGACTGGAAGGGCCATTGTTGTTCGAGAGACAACTGTATTCCGTTGTGTCTGCTGTAAATCGGAGCTCGCTCGGGCGGGAGCTACCGATGATTCGTCACGGACTACCGACCACTCGCCGCCGACGCTGGAGCTGCCGGCACGATCAGCAGCATCCCCGCGTCAATCAGGTTCGCATCCGAGATGTTGTTCAACCGGGCAAGCGTTTCGGCGGTCGTGTCGTAGCGCGAAGCCAGGTCGCCCAGGGTATCGCCCTGCTGGACGGTCACAACAACCGTCCCGGTGTTGCCCAGACGGGTCGAGTCCGCGTGGGTCGAGATGCTAGAGCCGCCCAGGCTGCTGCGCCGGCTGAAGAAGCTGCCCGCACGGCGATTCAGGAAGCTCCGGCTCGACCGATCCACGTCCCGGGCGAGCAACTGGCGCTCGAAAACTAGCTGTTCTCGGGACAGGTTGACCCAGCTATCGGCGACAGCTCGCAGGTCATCCAGATCACCACTGATCACAGCTTCTTCCAGATCTACCAGGAACTGGAAGCGATGCTCCAGCAGGCTCACAGCAGAGGTGAACACATCGCCGGTCTCGCCGGTCTCGTCCACCAGGTCCAGCCCACGGGACGTCTCGCCCAGCGCGCGGTATACCACGTCGCTGATGTCCAGGTCCACCGGGTGGCCGGTCGCCAGTGCGGTGATCACTTCGGCCATGGCGACACGCGTCGCTGCGTCATCGCGGGCGATGTCTACGACACTGGCAGCGTGGCCGGCGCCCAACAGGGTGAATGGATTGCCCATCTGTCGCTCGAAGGCCAGCCGGCGCTGCGCGACGTCAACCAACCCGATCACGACAATATTGAGATCGCCGATATCTTCGCTTAGAGTCGCGGCCTCAACCTCGTGGAGCAAGTCCAACTGGGTCAGCAACAGATCTTCAGCCGTATTGAACACGTCACCGGTGGCTCCGGTGTCGTACAACAAATCAATCGACCGGTTGGTCCGTCCAATTGCGCTGTAGATCACGTCCTGATCTTCCAGCGAGAGACCACGGTGATCGACCAGCGCCCCCTGGATGAGGTCCACAACGCCGGTAATGTCAGCTTCGTGGACGACGCTCTCAACTACCGATGCACTCCCGGCCGCATGGGCTCGGGGAGCAACGCCAAAGGCGAGCAGCGCTGCCGCGAGAATAACAACCACCATATTTACACGTACAAATCGACTTGACATCATCGTCTCCTTTCAACAATACATCACCAATCAACCAGTAAACTCACATTCTGTATCCGACAAGTGTGTAACCGCCTCCGAGGTGTCCCACTCTTCGGCCTGCGGGAGGTGCCCCACCTTTGCACATTGACACCCTTTTTCATCACCCCCTTGAACCAAAAAAACCTGCCATCCCTGGCAGGTTTGTGGTTTTCGCTTGATTGACTTCTCGTCTTTCGGTACTACGACAGCCTATGGCAAGGCCATCTTACGTCGGCCGGCCATTTCGTTTTCCGTCTTGACAGAAAGCCCGTCATCCATACAATCTGGGCAATTGTTCAACTCTGTTGTAGGTTTGCGCGAGGGGAGAGCATTCATGGTCCGCTACTATCTTGTCCAGCAGGAGGAGGCTCCGGAGGAAGTCAGGGCGGTCTACGCCGAAATTCGACGAGAGTTTGGTAGAGTGCCCACGTTCTTTCAGTCCATGGCCATAAGCCCTTCCATTCTGAAGGGGGCGTGGGAAAAGGTCCGAGGTACGTTAATCGGGGGTCAAGTTCCCCGGACGGTGAAAGAGATGATTATCGTCGCGGTGAGTAGCGCCAACAACTGTCTGTACTGCCAGGAGATGCACTCGGCGCTGCTGGGCGCGATGGGGATCAACGGGACCACGCTGACCGCTTTGATACAGGATCTGACCACGGCTGAGTTGCCGGCCCGGCTGAAGTTGGCGATCTCCTTTGGCGTCCGAGCAGCTACCGACCCGGCCGGCCTCTCCAACGACGATTTCCACCAACTCGCAGAGGCCGGCTTCTCCCAGGCCGAGATTCTGGAGCTTGTCGCCGTGGCCGACCTGGCGGCTTCACTGAACACCTACGCAGACGCCCTTGCCCTGCCCCTCGACGAGTTTGCCGGCGCGCAGGAGAACACGGTGTGATACAGAAACCGACCGATTTGACAGGGCAGGAGCACCCGCAGGAGACGCAGGCGCTATCGGCGCGTCTGGCCGTCGTCAACGAAGTGTCGCAGGCTGTTACCGCTGCCCTGAGTCTCGACGCTATTCTGGAGGTCGTGGTCGAGCAAGCCAAGTGGGTGCTGGACTTCGACCGCTGCCGCATCGCCCTGCGGAACGGGGACGGCGAGACTTACCGGCAATGGTGGCTCTACAATCCGGCCGACCCGGCGGCCGGCCCGCCCGAGACCCAAAACTGGGACCTTGAGGCGGGACTGGCCGGCTGGGTCATCCGCCACTCCCAGGTCCTTCGCCTGGACAGCGACGATGAACGGCTTCTGCCGGCCGACGGTTTGGGCGAAACCCCGATCGACATGCCGGCCACGACCTCCATCCTGGCACTGCCGCTGCGAGCCAAAGGTGAAACCAAAGGCGCTCTAATCTTCGAGAGCCAACAACCCCAAGCCTACAGCGATGCGGACACGCGGCTGGGCGCCATCCTGGCGGCTCAGATCGCCATCGCCATGCGGAATGCGCAACTTCTAGAAGAAAGCCGGCAGCGGGCAGCACACATCGAGGCACTGAATGCCATCACCACCGCCATCGCCGCCAGCCTGGACATCGACGAAGTATTCCAGACCTTTGCCGTGCAGACCAAACGCCTCATCCCACACGACCGGATGAGCATATCCCTGCTTGGCGATGACGATCAGACCCTTCACGTATTCGCAGTAGCTGCCGACAGTGACTCCGCACCACCCTCAGGCATCGAGTTGCCCGTGGAGGGCAGCGCAGTTGGTTGGGTAGTGAGTCGTCGCAGACCGCTCATTCAGCCCGAGACTCAAGATGCCCGTTTTCTGGAGGACGAAGGATTGCTCGAGGCCGGTATCCGCTCCTACCTGGACGTGCCACTCAGCGTGAAAGGGGACGTGATTGGCTCGCTCAACGTAGGGTGCAGACAACCCAACGCCTTCGGGCCGGCCGACGTTCAGACCCTGACCGAGATTGCTCATCAGGTTGCTATCACCATCCAGAACCAGCGGCTACACGCCGAGACGCAGCGGTTTGCCGAAAAGCTCGAACGGCGAGTCAAGGAGCGAACGCGCGAACTCGAAGAGCTCCAGGCTCAGCTCATCGAGGCCGAGCGATTCGCCGCAGCAGGCCGGCTGGCGGCCGCCATCGCTCATGAAATCAACAACCCGATGCAGTCCATCCGCAGTGGACTTGAACTTCTGGCCGGGCGCGTCCCCGACCAGGACAACGTGTCACGCCAGTACGTCGAGATTCTGCTGGAAGAGCAGGCCCGGGTGAGCCGAATCATTCAGCAGATGATGGACTTCTACCGTCCATCACACGGCGATCGGGATCTGACGGATGCCAACGACGTTATTCAGCACGTTCTGCAGCTCCTCGCGGTTGATCGCCCCAGGGTTCAGATTGAAGCGCATCTCGATCCGGAGCTACCGCTCATCAGGGCCGATGCCGATCAGTTGAAGCAGATCTTCCTCAACCTGGCGCTGAACGGCATCGAGGCCATGGCCGGCCGGGGACGGCTGACGGTCACAACAGCCGGCCGCGCCAATGGCATCACCGTAGGATTCACCGACGAAGGCACGGGCATAGCCCCGGCGGATATTGAGCACATCTTCGAACCCTTCTACACTACCAAACCGGATGGACTCGGCATCGGGCTATCCGTCAGCCGGAGCCTCATCGAAGCCCACGGGGGGCAGATTCAAGTTAGCAGCCGGGAGGGGGAAGGCGCCACGTTTGAGATTCACCTGCCGGCCATGCCGGAGGAAGATGATGGGTGAGCAGGCCAGAATCCTGGTGGCGGACGACGAGAAGCACATCGGCTTTTTCCTGCGGGAGATATTGTCCCAGGCCGGGCACCAGGTCGTGCTGGTCCACGATGGACGCACCGCCGTAGAGCGGTTAAACGATGATGCTCCCTTCGACCTGATGCTGCTTGACATCCGCATGCCCGGCAAGGACGGCATCGAGGTGATGCGCGTGGCCCGCGACATCGCGCCCAGCACGGTGATCATCCTGCTCACCGGCCACGCGACGGTGGAGTCGGCCATCGCTGCCGTGCGGGAGGGCGCGCACGACTATCTGTTGAAGCCGGCCTCGACCGAGGAACTGCTGAGCAGCGTGGCGGACGGGCTGGCCAGGCGCCGGCAGCTCCTGCGCCAACAGGAGCTAGTCGCCGACATCCAGGAGAGTCTGCGGCAGATTCGAGGCACGATGCAAGAACCAACCCCTGCCCAACCAACCCATGAGCCGGTGGACGTCATCCATGCCGGCCCGCTGACCATCGATCTCGCTGCCCACGTGGCCAACCTGCACGGCGATGCCCTCCATCTCACCCCGATCGAGTTCGATCTGCTGACCTGCCTGGCACGGGAGGCCGGCACGGTCCTGCGCCCCGAGGAAATCGTGCAGGCCGTGTGGGGCCACGACAGCGAGTTATGGGAAGCACGATCCACGCTCAACCCTCATCTCACCCACCTGCGCCAAAAACTCCAGCCCAACCCCGACGATCATCAATTTATCGTCAACGTACGCGGCGTCGGCTACAAGTTCGTCAGCCCGACTCGCTAATCCCCTACGCCTTCGTAGTAACCGCTTATGAAGTCTCAGTAGATCCAATTTTGTTCGGTCTGGATCTGACGATCCAGACCGACAGCGGGGATCTGGCGATCCCCTCAGAGCAAATTTGGATCTACTGAGTCTGACATATCAAGGAATGAGAATTAAATAACTTGCGCGGTAACTACCCAGCCTGCCCTCAGTCCATGAATGAATTCACGGCCTGATACGAAAAACGCGTTGAAACGCGTTCAAGCCTTAACCCGTTTCAACGGGTTTCGCAGTGTCAGACGGGCAATTCATTGCTCGTCACGGCGGGCTGGGTAGTTACCTTGCGCGTTTGCATCCTGACGCGAGCGCCGGTTGAGTAGCGAAGGCACACGCCTTTCGTGCCGGAGCGTATCGAAACCAAGCGGCCGGAAGACCAAGTTCGGCATCGCCCCCCG
>JBHHXF010000242.1:0-5847 GCA_046756905.1 Anaerolineae bacterium
GAGGTTGAGGTTGAGGTTGAGGAAGAAGAAGACGACACGACCCGGTCTGAGGAGACATGATTCCGGGGTTGATAATCAGGAGGATGAATGAACATCAGTGCGGACATGGTTAAGGAGTTACGCGACCGGACTCAAGCCGGCATCCTTGACTGCAAGAAGGCTCTTCAAGAAACGAATGGCGATTTCGAAGAGGCCGCCAAGTTATTGTACCAGAGAGGACAAGCCGTCGCCGAAAAAAAGGCTGAGCGCGAGGCTAACGAGGGCCTGATCGAAGCTTACATCCATGCCGGCGGCGGTGTGGGAGCTATCGTCGAAGTGAATTGTGAGACGGACTTCGTGGCCCGGACCGAGACGTTCAAGGCCCTGGCCCACGATCTGGCCATGCAAGTCGTGGCAGCCAATCCCAAATATGTATCGCAAGAATCGATCCCAGAAGACTTCCGCGAGCGGAAGTTGGCTGAATACCGCCAGCAAGCTTTGGAGGAAGGCAAGCCGGAGCGCATTCTAGATCGGATAACCGACGGGCGTTGGAACAAGTATGTATCGGAAATCGTCCTCCTGGAGCAGCCGTTTATCAAAGATGGCGACAAGACAGTGGAGCAGTTGATCACCGAAGCTGTTGCCGAGCTAAAGGAGAATATTGTACTGCGCCGGTTTGCCCGCTTCGAGTTGGCCGAGGCCACCACAGAGGAGTGAAACCCGGACGACGATGCCGGAAGCGGTTTATGAACGCGTAATGCTTAAGCTGGGGGGCGAGTCCCTGGCCGGCCCAGAGGGATTCGGGATCGATCCCGACGCGGCCGAAGCTGTGGCCAGAAAAGTCAGCCGACTCAAGAGCGTTGGGGTCGAGGTTGCCGTCGTCCTCGGAGCCGGCAACCTGTGGCGCGGGAAGGATGGGCTAGCCCACGGTATGGACCGCGCCACCGCTGACCAGATGGGCATGCTAGCCACCGTGATGAACGCGTTGGCCTTGAAGGACGCCTTGGAGCGTGCCGGCTGCGACACGCGAGTTCAGACAGCCATCGAGATGAGAGCCGTCGCCGAGCCGTATATCCGACTACGGGCGATTCGACATCTGGAGAAGGGGCGTGTCGTGATCATCGGGGCCGGCACGGGCAATCCCTACTTCACCACGGACACAGCGGCCGCACTGCGCGCTATGGAGATCGGGGCTGATGTGTTGATAAAGGCCACGAAAGTAGATGCCGTCTATTCTCGGGATCCGGAGACCCATCCTGAAGCTGAGCGGTTTGCCCATCTCAGCCACATCGAAGCCCTAAACCTGCGTGTCGGTGTTATGGACAGCACAGCACTAACGCTGTGCATGGACAACCACATGCCTATCATCGTCTTGAACCTGTGGGAAGCCGGCGCTCTGGAACGGGCGGCGATGGGAGACGAAGTTGGGACGATCATTCGATAGAGCACATCAGCCCACTAGTTGACAGTCTGACATGGCGCACGTACTGCGATTCCGTCAGACTCTGTACGCGGAACACGCAATACGCCTCACGCGCGGGAGGTGAATTCACATGATCAACGACGTCATGAATACAACTGAAGACCGAATGGGCAAGTCTGTCGAGGCTCTTCGTCAGGATCTTGCTACGATCCGCACGGGACGGGCCTCCCCCAAGCTGGTAGAGCGAGTGATGGTTGACTACTATGGCACGCTTACTCCACTCAATCAGATCGCGTCAATCGCAGCTCCAGAAGCACGACTTCTGACCATCAAGCCTTGGGACCCGAATGCTCTGGCGAATATCGAGAAGTCGATTTTGACATCGGACTTGGGTCTAAACCCCAACAATGACGGCACAATCATTCGGTTGGTGATCCCACAACTGACAGAGGAACGCCGGCGCGAGCTATCGCGCGTCGCGGCCCACCGGGTCGAGGAAGCACGGATCGCCATACGCAACTGCCGGCGCGATGCTATGAAGGACCTCCAGGAACTCGAGCACGAAAAGATGATCAGCGAAGACGAGTACTATCGCGCCCGCGACAGCATCCAGGAGCTAACCGACGAGTACATCGAAAAAGTGAATGAGATCGGCGAGACCAAAGAGGCCGAGATCATGGAGGTGTGATCGGCCAATGTTGCGATCTCGCAATTTGGAGCCAGCGTCCGGGGACGGGGACGCACAATCCACGACAGTGAAATACCAGGTCGTGACAGCAGAACACGCTTTCGAGCCAGGTCTATCGAAGGCGCCAAGGCACGTGGCGATCATTATGGACGGCAACGGTCGTTGGGCTCGGGCGCGAGGACTGCCGCGGTTGGCCGGCCACCGCGCTGGCACGGACAATATCCGGCGTGTGTTGGAAGGATGTGTCGAGGCCGGCGTCGAAGTCCTGACCATCTACGCGTTCTCGACCGAGAACTGGGAGCGGCCAGAGCGAGAAGTACGCGGCCTGATGCGGTTGTTGGAAGAAGTTATACAGCGTGAACTGAACGATCTGCACTCGAACGGCGTGCAGATTCGACACAGCGGCTGGCTAAACGGGGTCTCCGAACGACTGCAACGCCTGATTCATGAAGCTGTTGAGCTAACCAAAGACAACGACCGCATTATTCTGAATGTGGCGTTCAACTATGGCGGCCAGCTCGAGATAATCAAGGCTGTGCAGGCTATCATCCGCGATGGTATCCTGCCTGACGAAATTGATGAGACACTTTTCGAGAGCTACCTCACCACAGCCGGCTTACCGGAGCCGGACCTCATTATCCGGACGGGCGGAGAGATGCGGCTGTCGAACTTCATGCTGTGGCAGGGAGCCTACTCAGAAATTTACTCCACCACCACTTTCTGGCCCGACTTCGACGAGCAAGCCCTGTTTGACGCTCTTGCAGATTATAGCCGGCGAGAACGCCGCTTCGGCCGCGTACCCAACGCCGAACCGTAAACCCAAAGCCATCCGACGCCTGCACGCACTTCAGCAGCAAGCTGACCGAAGGCAATTGGTCACTGTTCGATTGGCAATTGTCAATTGGAATTGTCAATTATCGATTGTCCAATATACCTTGCCATGCTCCAGCAGCGCGTTTCCAGCGCCATCGTTCTCATACCCGTCGTCCTCGGCCTGACCTACCTGGGCGGCTGGCCATTCTTTACCCTCATCTTAGTCGCAACTCTGCTCGCCGGCTACGAATTCTATGTCCTGCTGGCAAATCATGGATACCATCCGGCCTCTGTCTTGGGGCTGGCGCTTATGGCCGGCCTAGCGGTCGCAGCCGCACAGCCCAATGTGCATCTTGGTCGTCTGGTGCTGGCGGCCGGAGTCATCGTCTCTCTCCTCTGGCAGATCGCACGCTCCCCGGCCCGTCGGTCCCTCAGCGACTGGGCAGTGACCGTTGCCGGAGCTGTCTACATCGCCGGGCTGGCCGGCTTCATGATATCTGTACGTGACCTGCCGAATGGTTTCGGCTGGATGATGGTGATCTTTCTGGGAACCTGGGCCAGCGACTCAGCAGCGTACGTGACCGGTGTTTACCTGGCTGGCCGGTACCTGGGCCGGCACGCCTTTGCGCCCACGGTAAGCCCCAACAAGACGTGGGAGGGCTCGGTGGCTGGCTGGCTGGCCTTTACCATCGTCACCACAGTACTGGCGACGTATCTTGGCGCCCCCCTGTTACCCAGCATTGCATTGGGAATAGCGGCGGGCATACTGGGAACCATGGGCGATCTGGCCGTTTCTGTCATCAAGCGCCAGGTCGGAGCGAAGGATTCCGGCAACCTGATCCCCGGCCACGGGGGAATGCTGGACCGTATTGATAGTCTGCTTTTCGTGAGTGTTGTCGTGTACTACTTTGTGGTGTGGTTTGTGGGATAATGGAAGAACTTACGCTTTTGGGGATCTTGAGCCGCATCAATCTTGTTCTCGCGTCAGCCACTGTCATCATCGCCTTCTCCCTTTTCGTTTACTTGCTGGCGCACAACATTCGTAACGCGGTCGCACGCGCCTTCTGTGCACTTTTAGCTGTGGTCAGTATCGTCTATGTAGGGGACGTATTCCTGGCGGCCGTGGATGACATTCATGCTGCGGGCATCTGGCTGACTGTGCAGTGGGTGGGCATTGCGTTCGTGCCGGCGGCGTACCTGCACTTCTCCGATACGGTCCTCAGAACCACCAATGACGTCTCGCGCCGGCGGAAGTTGGCCATTGGCGCTGCATACCTGATCAGCCTTCTCATGCTAACTTTGGTCGCGGCAACGGATTGGCTGGTGCATGACCTCGAAGTGACGCCCCACGGCATCTTCCACTTCGATGCCGGCCGGCTATTCCCTGTTTTCGCCGGCTACTTCTTTGTGGTGGCCGGCTGGGCCGCGTGGAACGTGTGGCGCGCCCGCCAGCGCTGTCTGACCTCAACATCACGCCGGCGCATGTCCTACTTGGTTGTATCGGTGTTCGCGCCGCTCAGCGTCTTCCCGTATCTGCTCATCTCGCCGGTGGATGTCTTATCTGAGAACCCTTGGGTGTTCTGGGGCCTGGCGGCCATGGCCAGCACGAGCATCGCCACCATGACGGTCGTTATGGCCTACGCGGTGGCCTACCACGGCGTATTGACCCCTGACCGGGTGGTCAAGCGAGATCTGATCAAGTACCTGGTGCAGGCCCCGTTGTTGGGAACCGTCATCATCGGTCTCACACTGCTGGTCCCACCAACCGAGCGCATTCTCGGCCTGCCTCGCGACACAGTAGTCGCCCTGTCGGTGGTTGTGGGCATCGTGCTTTTCCAGACACTGGTGCAGATGACAAAGCCGCTTGTCGATTTGATCATCTATCAGCGGGACTGGAGCGAGGTTGTGTGGTTGCGCCGGCTGGATGAACGACTCCTCACCAGCAGCGATCTGCGCCAACTTTTGGAGAACATCCTGACATCACTGTGCGATCTGTTGCGGATCTCTAACGGCTTTGTTCTGGTGATGAAGGACGGACAACTGGTGATCGACACGTACTGTGGAGATCGCTCGGCCGCCCTCAGGTTCCTGCACGAGCACGACCTGTCGTCACTCTTGACCCAGCTCACCGAGAACGGGTCGTGGGGCAGAAGTGACGGCGGATACGCAGAGCCGCCGGCGCACCTCGCTGACAGCTTTGTCCGCGATGACGGGTTCTCCCTCACAGCGCTGCGCACGCCAGGCGGGGAAGCGACCCTGGGTGTGTTGGTGCTCCAGAGCGAAATGGCCTTGAATGATCTGACGGGCGAAGAGCACGAGGCGGCCATCAGGCTACTGGAGCAAGCCGCGCTGGCCCTGGAGGACCGGCGACTCCAGCAGAATGTGTTCAGCGTTCTCAAGGAACTGGCTCCCCAGATAGAGACGCTTCAGGCCCAAGTTCGTGGGACGGTGCCATACGTCGGCGCGCCGGCCCTGGAAGCCATCGAGGACGACCCCATCCGCTCGCCTGACTTCGCCAACTGGGTGAAGGACGCCCTCAGCCACTACTGGGGTGGGCCCAAGCTCACCGAAAGCCCCCTTATGCAACTTCAAGTCGTCCGCGATGCCCTGGCCGACCACGAATCGAACCCGGCGCGGGCCATGCGCTACGTGTTGGACCGCGCCCTGGAAGCCATCAAGCCCGACGGTCAGCGCAGCCTGACAGCGAACGAGTGGGTCCTCTACAACATCCTGGAGTTGAAGTTCCGACAGGGCGCCCGGGCCCGCGACGTGGCGCGCCGGCTGGCCATGAGCGAATCCGACCTCTATCGCAAGCAGCGCGTCGCCATCGAAGAAATTGCCAAGCAACTCGCGTCGATGGAAGAGCAAGAACGGACATAGCGTAACAAGACAAAAAGGGTCACTTCAATGCCTTCATACAAGCATACCTGGACAGAACAACTGT
>JBHHXF010000243.1:0-5845 GCA_046756905.1 Anaerolineae bacterium
ACGTTTCCAACTCCGCAGCGCGCAGTTCTGCGGCTTGAAACAGGCGGGCATTCTCGATGGCCACGGCCACCTGCTGGGCCAACGCTTCCAGCAGATGCTGGTCCTGTTCACCGAAGCGCCGATGCCCGACCGAGTCGCTGACGTTGATCACTCCAAGAACGCCTGTGTGGCCGCGAACGGGGACGCCGATCACAGCCGTAGGCGGCTCCGTCTCGTACGCCGGCAACCGCCCCTCCCAGACAGCATAGTTGTCCACGATGAGAGGTTGGCCTGTAGCCGCCACTTGACCCGACAATCCCTCACCTATTTTCAGCCTGGTGCCTATGTGGTCAGATAACTTATTGCTAACTACCAATTCCAGATCCTCTAAATCCGGGTCGTAGAGGTAGAAGCTGCCGGTACTTGCACCCAGCAACTCCACCGCCCGCCGGACTATGTCCTGAAAGAGGTCAGGGAGTTCCAGTCGGGCAGTGATGTCCAGTGAGACTTCTCGCAGAGCTTCCAGTTCGCTGGCGCGGCGTTGTGCCTCCTCAATGAGACGCAGCTTTTCCAGAGCGATACCGACGTGGCCGGCCACCGTGGAGACCAGGTGCAGATGCTCCTGCGTGAAGGCGTCCAGTTGCGCGCTTTCCACATTGATCACTCCGGCGACCTGCCCGCCGGCCCGCACCGGCACGCACAACTCCGAGCGGATGGTGGCCGATGCTTCGATGTAGCGGGGCTCGGCTGTCACGTCAGAGATCAGGAGCGGTTCCCCGGTTTGGGCCACGGCGCCGGTGACGCCCTGTCCCAGGGGAACGGATATGCCCGCCATGTGAAGTGCCGCGCCGTGGTAAGACGGATGGGGCAACAAGCACTCCCGTTGGTCGTCGAGGAACAGAAAACCAACGTTGTCCGGGTATAGCTCGGCGGCCAATAGTTCCGTTACACGAGTGGCTAGCTCATCCACGTCTCGAGCTTCGGCGCCAACCAGTGCGGTTTGGTGGAGCACCGAGAGTTCCTGGGTTCGCTGTGCCATCTCCCGCCGCGAAGCAGCCAGACTCGCTCGCATATCTTCGAAAGCCTGGGCCAGTTGACCGACCTCGTCTTGCCTGTGAGACACAATTGGGTCGTCTAACCCCCCGCCGGCAATGCGGTGGGCAGCGGCGGTGAGCTCTGCCAGGGGTTGCACCACCTCGCGCGTGGTGAGACCTACCAGCACAATAGCAATCAGAAGTGCCACCAGCCCCACGGTGGAATACTCACGGCGTGCGCGCTGGATAGGCGCCTGAGCCTCCTGTGCTTTCTGTTCGACCACCACTTTCCATTCAGCCGCTGAGACAGGAGCCAGGGCCAGAAGGTCTGCTCCCTCTGGACCTTCTACTGAGGGGTAGATATCCGCTTGGGGCTGATCTACTGTCGAAAGGGGGGGGACAGCCGATAGATGCTCCCAGGGCCGCAGAAGGTGCTGGGGACGCGTGCTGGCGATGACCATTCCGGCCCCATCCACGACCTCAGCGTAGCTGGTCTCACCCGCCTGGCTGTAACGCAGAAAGCCGCCGAGACCCGGCTCCAGAAGATCTACTGCCTGAACGAACAGGCCGGCAATCTCGCCCTGGGCGTCCCTCACCGGCACACTGAGAGTGATGACAGGCTGGCCGAGGAGGGAGGCCGGCAGGTTGTCGGACACCTGGGGCCGGCCGCTGCGCAGCGCCTCGCGGACAAAAGCTTGATCGTACAAGTTTAGCCCGATCAGGCCAGAGTCGTCAGGTGCTGTCAGGAGCACCCACCCATCTTGGTCCAGCAGCAGCAACCGATACGTGGGTAACTCGGCCAGGAGGTAGGTGTCTTCCAGGGCGTGGTGTTCGGGGAGCAGATTGCCGTCGTCCAGGTCCACCCCTTCGCGGACTCCTGCCACATCCAGCATGTACAAGGCGTGATGCAAGCTGCGGTCCATCTGTTCGGCAATGCTGCGGGCCGTGGCCAGGCGCTCGTTCTCGATCTGCCGGCTTGTCTCTTGTACCGCACGCAGCCCGAGGAATGCAAAGGCAACGAAGGCTACGCTGAGTCCCAGCACTGCCAGCAAGCCGATGCGAATTCGCAGTCCGAGTCTGTTCAGCAACCACATAGTAGCTTAACCTGATGGAGCTATCTCATCGTAGTAACGAATTCAGTCGTTTCCCCGGCCGGCAAGCCATCGTGGTGAGCCTGTCGAACCATCAGGGCAGGCTCTGACCGGATGGCGGTCTCACACAATCGCCTCCCGCACGCGGGCGCTGGTGTAATCCATCAGCCAGACCACAATCACAATCGCCCACACAGCCACCGAGGCCCACGTCCACTTGGTCTGATTGATCCAGTTGCGAAGCACAAAGCCGATGCCTCCCCCCCCGACAAAGCCGATGATAGTGGAGATGCGAACGTTAATATCCCACTGGTAGATGGTAAAAGCGATGTAGGGGGGAACGATTTGAGGAATGACGCCATAGACGACTACCTGGAGCCGGTTCGCGCCGGTCGCCGTAATCGCCTCGATTGGACCCGCCTCGATGCTTTCCGCCGCTTCGGAGTATAGCTTGCCCAGCGACGCAATGGTCACGATGCTCAGGGCCAGCACGCCGGCAAATGGCCCGAACCCCACCCAAATCGCGAAGATCGTGGCGAGGATGATGGGGTCGATGGATCGCATGATGTTGAAGAAGCCGCGCGTGAGGCCGTAGACAGCATTACCCACGGGTGTCCGGGGCATGATGTTGCGCGCGCCTAGAAAGCTCAAGGGTACTGCCACAATTCCGCCCATGGTGGTGGCCATAAGAGCCAGAAAGACTGTCTCGATGATCTTGGCCAGGGTGGTGCGCAGGGGTTCACTGGGCTCCAGGGAACCCGATTCCCAGGTCAGGCGCGCCACCACACCGGACTCTCCACCCTGCTCCTCCAACAACGGGGGGAGCGTGGTCTCGACGCTGAAGTTGCCCTGGGCGTCGGTGGTGAAGCGTGCATCTCGCAGCCGGCCCTGCATCCCCGCCGGCGCCCAGTAGAGCCGCCCCTCAGTGTTGGCCCGAAACCCCGTTCCTGTAACCGATACCGTCTCTCGCGCGCCGGCGCAGGCGGGCGAAATCTCCACCACCGGTCCACCCGATTCCTGCGCTGGTGCAGGTGGCGCCCCGGCGCACGGCACCTGGATCACCGTCTGCGCCTCCTGCGACGCTTCCGGCCGGGTGGCCAACTGTGGTCGCAGCAGGTCGGTGATGATCCCTCGTGCCTTTGGTGCACCCTCGATCAGCAAGGGTGGGTCCATACCCGCGGCGCGCCAGCTCCAGATATACATGCCGGCGGCGAGGACGATCAACAACAGCCACCGTCCCCAGCGGAGCCAGGTGTTCTCCTCCAGATTCATACATCAAACCTCTTGAAACAGGAACTCAAGGGAACTCGGGGGAACTTGGGGGAACTCATAAGCTCCTCGTTTATCCTCCTCCTCATTCAGTTCCTCCGAGTTTCCCTGAGTTCCTCCTAATTCCCCTGAGTTCCTCCGAGTTCCCTTGAGTTCCTCTTCTCATTACACAATTCGCTCCCGAACCTGGGCGCTCGCATAATCCAGGGCCGTGACAACAATCGCGATGGCCCAGATGGCCGTGGCCGCCTCGTTGTAGGCCGACAGACGAATCCACTGCTGTAGCAAGAACCCAATCCCACCGCCACCCACGAAACCAAGGATTGTAGACATTCGGACGTTGATGTCCCAGCGGTAGATGCTGAAGGCCACGAAGGGCGGCAGCACCTGGGGCAGTACAGCGTAGACCACCACCTGGGCGCGATTGGCGCCGGTGGCGGTTATGGCCTCGATGGGGCCTGGATCGATGCTCTCGATAGCCTCGGAGTATAACTTGCCCAGGGCGGCAATGGAGTGCGCCACCAGAGCCAGCACGCCGGCAAACGGTCCCAGGCCAACCCATACCACAAACACAATGGCCATGATCAGCGGCTCGATGGACCGCAGGATGTTGAGCAGAGTGCGCGTCATGTAGTATATGGCTGTCCCCACCGGGTTGACCGCCATCAGGTTGCGAGCAGCAAAGAAGCTAACCGGCACGGCCAGCAGGATTCCCAACGTCGTGGCCATGAGTGCCTGAGCAATCGTTTCGCCCATGCGCTCCACCACCAACCAGAAGGTCTCGCTGGGATGTGGGTTCCCAACTGGCTGAGATATGCGGGCCTTTATTTCGTGTATCTGTGGCCCGGTTTGAAATGAGGCCGGCACCACGTCTGGTACGACAATCTGCATACTGAACCGGCCTTGCGCGTCGGTCTGAAAGTTGATAAATTGGCCGCCGGCCCGCAGCCGGCTCTCCTGGCCAATGGGGTTTTCCCACCATAGCTCGCCGGCCTGGGAGGGCGCGTAATTTCCACCCTGGATCGTGATCGGCTGGTCCACATCAGCGCAGGTAGGCTCTGAGATCAGGTATGGTTCGTCGGGGCTAGCCTGTGCTGGCGCCGGCGGCGAATCCGAACAGGGGACCTCAAAAGTGCGGATGGCTTCGACTACCTCGACGTCTCGCATCATGACATCGGGACGCACGAGACTCCGCACGACAGGTTGAATCTTGGGCATACCCAGGATCAAGTTGCCGACGCTGATCTCTGTCACCTGCCAGCCGATGGTATAGATCACAATCGCGATTAGAACGAAACCCAACACGAATGACGGTCGCCGGCCCTGGGCGCGTCGGCGGGCATCCCACGCGTTCCAGAACCAAAAGGGCAGTAGCCCGACATACAGAGCCGGCATTTTGAGCCAGGTCAGCAGGCCGACCAAGATCACCGCAGCGGCGAAAAAGCTCAGCCCTCGGTTTCGTTCACCGAGATACAGTTGTCCGGCGCCTGGGATGATCAGGGACAGCAGGCCGGCCAGGGCCGGCGAGCGAGGGGGCGCAATTTCTGGGACAGATTTGTCTGTGTCTTCCATGTATCTACTCAAAGATGACTGCCCAGTGTAGGAGTCGTAGTGCGTATTGCGTAGTGTATTGCCTTCCCGCGACGTGATGGAGATCACACAATACGCACTACGCAGTACGCAATACCGTCACTTACCTGACTTCTACCTCAATCGCCTCTTCGCCGTAAATCTCCTTGAAGCGCCGCTCGTCGATTTCGGCCGGCAGGCCATCGAAGACGATGTGGCCGTCCTTGAGGGCGATGATGCGTGTGCCGTAGCGCCGCGCCAGGCTGAGGAAGTGCAGACTACACAACACCGTTACACCCTGCTCCTGGTTGAGTTGCTCAATATACTTCAGCACCGAGTGGGAAGTCGCCGGATCCAGGCTGGCGACCGGCTCATCCGCCAACATCAGTTTCGGCTCCTGCATCAACGCGCGTGCGATTCCGACGCGTTGCTGCTGTCCCCCGGACAGCTCATCTGCCCGGTTGCTTGCCTTGTCAGCGATCCCGACCAGCTCCAGGTTGCGCATGGCCCGCTGGCGCTCACCTTTTGGGAAATGGTGAGCCAAGCTCAGCCAGGGATTGACATACCCCAGCCGGCCCGATAGTGCATTAGTCAAAACCGACGAGCGCTTCACCAGGTTGAACTGCTGGAAGATCATACCAATCTGCCGGCGAATTGTCCGCAATTCCTCCTGCGAGGCCGCCGTGACGTCCAGACCGTCCCAGAGCACCCGACCAGAAGTCGGCTCTACCAGGCGATTGATGCAGCGCAACAGTGTCGATTTCCCGGAGCCAGACAAGCCGATGATGACCAGAAACTCGCCATCGTCGACAGTAAAGCTCACGCCGTCTAGCGCCAGGGTGCCATCCTCGTAAACCTTCGTAAGGTGTTGAACTTCAAGCAATTGGCATACCTCTTCGTCAG
>JBHHXF010000244.1:0-5746 GCA_046756905.1 Anaerolineae bacterium
TGGGCCAGTGCCTTTTTCACCTGCTCGCGGTGCCGTGGCTCAAGTTTGAGATATGCCCTCCGAATTTGAACTCCCCTTGACAAATCAGCCCTACCGACATATAATATAACTGACTGACCAGTTAGTTATCAACGTGCGGAGACGAATGAGATGAGTCCACGTCCAACTGTTGAAACCGAACGCCGGCAGCAGATCCTGCAAGCCGCCTGGCGATGTTTTGCACTTAATGGCTACGAGAATGCAACGATGGACCAGATTGCTGAGGCACTGCCTTTCAGCAAGGCATTGGTGTACTACTATTTCGACAGCAAGCGAGACCTTTTTCTGGCTCTGTTAAGTGATTGGGCCAATGGTGTCGTTGCTCGTTGGAACGACTTACTGCCGGCGAACGCCCACCCTGATGCGAAGCTCCGCCGGTGTATTGAGTTCGCCGTTGAAATTCTCACCGAAGACCCCGACCTACCTCGGGTCGAGATGGAATTCTGGGGGCAGTTGCACCGCGAGCCGGCAGTGACAGCCACTATCCGCGAAATCTACGCTGCCTTCCGTGCGGAACTGGCCGGCATCATCCGCGATGGGATAGAACAGGGTATCTACCGACCGGTCAATCCGGAGACCCTTGCCGCGTTCATCGTCGGAGCCTACGATGGCCTGGCGCTACAGGCCGTTGCCGATCCCGACGCGCTGGATTGGCCGGCTATGATCGATTCGATTTACGACATGGTCATGCACGGCCTGAGCATAGCTGAGGGCTGATTGAGGAGGTAACCAAAGGTGGATTGCCGTTTAGTACGAACGGCCGGGTGAAACGAGAATGGGTATTTCTCATTCGCGTCACGTTTCACGCATCACGTTTCACGTGGGTTGTCCGATAGGCAACTAGCATCGTCAGAAACTTCTCGTCGTCTGTATCGGTTCCGGAGGTGAAACATGGCAACTGTTTTCATGAAATGGCTGGAAACGTCGGCCGGCGACTATGACCGGGGCATCCAGATTTTGACGCTGGGGCGCATCGCGGGTGTCAAACGAGCGATCGCCGAGAAGCACGTGCGGCCCGGCGATCGGGTGCTGGAGATTGGCTGTGGGACCGGCACCCTGGCCGTCCTGATGGGCCGCCGTGGTGCAGAGGTTGTCGGCATCGACGTGTCGCCGGCCATGTTGGGCGAGGCCGAAAAGAAAGTGGCGGACGAGGGCCTGGGCGACCACATCACCCTGCGCCGCATGGACGCATCGGAGATTAGCCGGCACTTCGAGGAACGGTCCTTCGACGTAATCGTCAGCACGCTGGTGTTCAGCGAATTGAACGAGATGGAGCAGCGGTACGTGCTGGCAGCCGTGCGCCGCCTGCTGAAGCCCGGTGGCCGGCTGGTTCTGGCCGACGAGGTGGTCCCCGAAGGCTTCTGGTCGCGGCTGGCGTTCTACGCGATTCGGCTCCCCCTGGTGTTGCTCACCTGGCTGCTCACGCGGACGACCACGACCGCTCTGCGCCGCGTGGATCAGCACCTGGAGCAGGCCGGCCTGCGGGGCTACGTCGTGGAGTCGCACCTGGCCGGCAGCCTGCAGCTCATCGTGGGCCGGCCGGCTGCGGCGGTAGCGCCGGCCAGCGTCGAACCCGAAGCCGCCGAAGACGAGGCCGGCATCGCGACTTGCTGCGTGCCGTGTGCTGTGCAGTCGGTCGTGGAGCGAGTGATACCGGAGAAAGCCCCGTCTGAGATGCCGGTCGCTACCATTGAGCGGGAGATTCCCCGTTTGCGTCACCAGACAACGCTGCGGTCGCTTCTGGTGGACCTGTGGGCTATCCTCTTCCGCATCATACCACCGTATCCCAAGGTCGAGCCGGGGCTGTACCGCGTGGGCCGGCCCAACCGGAAGTCGTCGGTGCTGGTGACGGGGAACTTTGACCTCACCGTCCGACGGCTGGTGCGCGCCATCGATGGGAAGGTGGACTGCTGGCTGCTGGTGGCGGACTCGGCGGGGATCAATGTATGGTGCGCCGCCGGCGGCGGCTACTTCACCGCCGACAAGGTAATCGCTGCCGTGCGTGCCAGCGGGGTCCAGGACGTGGTCGATCATCACGCACTGATCCTACCCCAGTTGTGTGCCAACGGCGTAGATGGCCAGCGCATCCGCAAGGAGCTGCGGTGGGGCGTCCACTGGGGGCCGGCGCGGGCTGAGGACATCCCGGCCTACCTGGCAAGTGGTCGGAAGAAGACAGACGAAATGCGCTGGGTCACATTTCCACTGAAAGACCGGCTGGAAATGGTCTTGGTGACAATGGGCTTCTACGGATTGCTTATTCTCGTACCTGTTGCGATCTTCTGGCGGCCGATGTTCTGGTCGGTGAGCCTCAGCATGATCGCGCTCTCGCTATTCTATGCTGCCACGATGCCCTGGCTGCCGGGCCATGATGGCCTGGCGAAATCGATACCACTGGCGATATTCGCGTTGGCTTGTCTGTACCTCTATTCGACCTTCTTCGGACACCTGGAGCCACGCCGGCTGTTCAACTGGACCGTGGGGCTGATAGGATTGTCGGTCTTCACCGGCGGCGAGCTACAAGGCATGTCGCCCCTGATGCGTGGCGAGCAGGCCAACTGGACGTGGGAGGCTGTGATCGGTGCTGCGCTAGCAGCGGTCTATTGGCTGGCACCGCGTCTCATCGTTTTCGGAGGGTGAACGGAATGGCCATCCAAAACCCCAGCATGTGGGAATCGGCATTGGAGCACCTGGAAATCGCGCGTACGCTGCGGCACTTGGAGATACGATACGAAGAGTCGAAATGCATCGGGGCCTGGGAATGTTTCGAGGTGTGCCCAGTTGGCTCCTGGACTCCCGACTACGAGCGCCGTAAAGTCATTTTCCACGGCCTCGATCTGTGCATTGCTTGTGGGGCGTGCGTATTGCAATGCCCGGAGGATGCAATTCGTCTGGAGTGACTAACTTGAAAAAGATGGAAAACAAAGGACCGCCGGCAATGACCTACTCTCCCACACGGCCTCCCGTGCAGTACCATCGGCGCTGAGGGGCTTAACTTCCGGGTTCGGGATGGAGCCGGGTGTACCACCCTCGCTAGAATCACCTGCGGTCCTCAAAGAACCAAAGCTATACAATTATTTACACATCACAAAAGGACAGAGAAGAGTGTAAGAGATCAGCGTTGAGAAGTGACGAAGCTATCGCGCATTAGTACCGCTCGGCTGAACACATTACTGTGCTTACACCTGCGGCCTATCAAGCTGGTAGTCTTCCAGCGCGCTCCCGTGCCGTAGCACCTGGGAATCTCATCTTGGGGGGGGCTTCCCACTTAGATGCTTTCAGCGGTTATCCTGTCCCGACATCGCTACCCAGCCATGCCTCTGGCGAGACAACTGGTGCACGAGCGGTCGGTCCACCCCGGTCCTCTCGTACTAGGGGTGGCTCCCCTCAAATTCCCTACGCCCACAGCGGATAGAGACCGAACTGTCTCACGACGTTCTGAACCCAGCTCGCGTACCACTTTAATGGGCGAACAGCCCAACCCTTGGGACCTACTCCAGCCCCAGGATGTGACGAGCCGACATCGAGGTGCCGAGCCTTGCCGTCGATGTGGACTCTTGGGCAAGACCAGCCTGTTATCCCCGGGGTAGCTTTTATCCGTTAAGCCACGGCCCTTCCACTCGGTACCGTGGGATCACTAAGCCCTGCTTTCGCACCTGCTCGGCTTGTAGGCCTCACAGTCAAGCCCCCTTCTGCCTTTACACTCTGCGGTGGGTTTCCATTCCACCTGAGGGGACCTTTGGGCGCCTCCGTTACCTTTTCGGAGGCGACCGCCCCAGCCAAACTACCCACCAGGCACTGTCCCCAGACCGGATGACGCCCTGGGTTAGGGCCAAGACTGAACCAGGGTGGTATTTCAAGGACGGCTCCCCCGCACCTAGCGGCACGGGTTCACAGCCTCCCACCTATCCTACACAAGCCCAGCCCGGACGCAATGCCAAGCTGTAGTAAAGCTCCACGGGGTCTTTTTGTCCTGCTGCGGGTAGACGGCATCTTTACCGTCAGTTCAATTTCACCGAGTCCCTCGTTGAGACAGCGCCCCGGTCGTTACGCCTTTCGTGCGGGTCGGAACTTACCCGACAAGGAATTTCGCTACCTTAGGACCGTTATAGTTACGGCCGCCGTTCACCGGGGCTTCGGTTCGAAGCTTCGCGTCGGGCCTAAGCCCGAAGCTAACCCCTCCCCTTAACCTTCCGGCACTGGGCAGGCGTCAGCCCCTATACGTCCCCTTACGGGTTCGCAGAGACCTGTGTTTTTGTTAAACAGTCGCCAGGGCCGTTTCTCTGCGGCCCCCCGATGCTCCGGGTGTAAAACCCTTCACCCCAGGGGGCGTGCCTTCTCCCGAAGTTACAGCACCATTTTGCCGAGTTCCTTAACGAGGGTTCTCTCGTACGCCTTGGGATGCTCTCCCTGCCTACCTGTGTCGGTTTGCGGTACGGGCACCTCAGTTTCATCGCTTAGAGGCTTTTCTTGGCCGTATGGGATCAGTCACTTCTGGGCGCAATGCCCCGCCCTCACACCTCAGGCTCCGGAGACGGATTTGCCTATCTCCATCATGGCCCTACATGCTTGGCACCCGGACTTCCACCACCGGGCTGACCTACCCTCCGGCGTCCCCCCTTCGCTCCACTGAGGTGGTACCGGAATATTAACCGGTTGTCCATCGCCTACGCCTCTCGGCCTCGGCTTAGGCCCGACTAACCCGACGCGGATGTACCTTCCGTCGGAAACCTTAGGCTTTCGGCGAACGCGATTCTCACGCGTTTTATCGCTACTCATACCGGCATTCTCACTTCTGCCAACTCCACGACTCCTCACGGTATCGCTTCTCTGTCGACAGAACGCTCCCCTACCAATCACTGGGTTGTCGACGCTCCACCCCGGGAGCGTGAGCTCAACCTGTCGGGTGGAGTGTCCCCAATGACTCCGCGGCTTCGGCACCAGGCTTGAGCCCCGTTACATTATCGGCGCAGGATCACTTGACCAGTGAGCTATTACGCACTCTTTCAAGGATGGCTGCTTCTAAGCCAACCTCCTGGCTGTCCCAGTAATCCCACATCCTTTTCCACTTAGCCTGGATTTGGGGGCCTTAGCCGGCGGTCTGGGCTGTTTCCCTCTCGACTACGGGGCTCATCCTCCGTAGTCCGACTCCCTCGCTTGGTGTCCCTGGCATTCGGAGTTTGGTTGGGTTTGGTAAGCGTTTTGCCCCCTAGCCCATCCAGTGCTCTACCTCCAAGGCCCATCACGAGAGGCTAGCCCTAAAGCTATTTCGGGGAGAACCAGCTATCTCCAGGTTCGTTTGGCATTTCACCCCTATCCACAGCTCATCCGCCAGATTTGCAACTCTGGTCGGTGCGGGCCTCCACGGGGCGTTACTCCCGCTTCACCCTGGCCATGGATAGCTCACCTGGTTTCGGGTCTACTCCCTGCGACATTCGCCCTTTCAGACTCGCTTTCGCTACGGCTCCGGGTATCACTCCCTTAACCTGGCCACAGAGAAGTAACTCGCCGGTTCATTCTCCAAAAGGCACGCCGTCAGGCGTAGGACTCAAGAGTCCTATTAGCCCTCCGACTGCTTGTAAGCACGCGGTTTCAGGTTCTATTTCACTCCCCTCACCGGGGTACTTTTCACCTTTCCCTCACGGTACTGGTCCGCTATCGGTCACTCGGTGTGTTTAGCCTTGGGGTGTGGGCACCCCTGCTTCCCACA
>JBHHXF010000245.1:0-5739 GCA_046756905.1 Anaerolineae bacterium
AGTAGTAACAGCAAAGAAATCGAAACGCGGAAGGGCAAGGGTGAAATGGTGAGTAGAGATGGGTTAGCCGACCGCTAATTGCAGGTTTGGTTCATCTCAGTTGTGCCGACTGAGATGTCGAGGATGTCGATGTAACCGTCCGCATTCGCGTCGTAGGCAGCGTCGTAGTCGAGATCACCAGACTCTGCGTGCCAGCGGCTGGACATCTCGCTGATGTCCTCCAACGTGACAGCGCCGTCGTCATTGAAATCACAAAGACACGCTATACTGGTGGCAGTCGGTGCCGGCGACGGGGTGCTGGTAGACGTCGCTGTCGGGGTGCTGGTGGACGTCGGTGTCAAGGTGCTAGTGGGGGTGGGAGTTGGTGTGTTGGTCGGCGCTGATGAGCCCGGATAGATGAAGCGAATGCCGTCAATGTCATTCTGGTGCAGCGCACGCTTGACACTGCCGGCTGATATCGCATAGTACATCACAGCCGACGGAGAGTTATCATGTTCCAGTTGTAGATAGTGGCCGAACTCGTGTAGCGCGACGCTCTCCAGGTCAAACTCGCCCCCGGTTGGCGAGCCACTGGTGTCCCAGTCGTAGTGATCATTGATCACCATGTCGGCTTCGACGATTACGCCACTTGAGTAGAACCAGATCCAGGTCGTGCCCAGGACACTTGTACTGCCTTGATCCTTCCACATAATGTCATTCTGCCCGTTCATACCCTTGTCTGTTGCCGTCGAGGAGCCGCCGTAAGTAAACTCGAAATCAGCTCCAGCGACGTTTGTCCAGGTATCGGCGGCGGCCTGGATTGCCTGAAGTGCTTGTGCTGACGGGACATCGGATGTGTTTACGTTGACGCGGTAGTCTTCGCCCATGGGGTTGGAGCCAGGCCAGTATCTTCCGTCGTACACAAAAGTCAGAGGCTGAGGAATGCCTGATGACGGCCTTGGTCCCCCACGCGGCGGGTTGTCCATCGCCGGCGGCAACCGAGCTGCCCAGTCAGTTGGTAGCGTTGAGGTGACGCCATGGGCATCCATGATCCCCAGAATGCGCCGGACGAGGGTGATCAGCGGCACGGCCATGTCCATCTCATCCTTTATCGCCCAGCCCTGTCGGATGGTGTATTTACCTTGAATGGACCCCAGAACCTGATAGCCGCCGGCCGGCGACGGCTCCAAGAACACCAGAACCTCCTCACCCGGAACGAAGTGCGGCGCCGGCTCCACCCACAAGCCGACATCACCGACGACACCGCCCGGCGTTCGGATTATCAGCTTTTCCTCAGACGTCCACCCCTTGACCTGATCCAGGACCTCTACCGTACTACTTGTGAGGATGGCATTCTTGTCTTGATCCCAGGCGCTCGACTGCCCGACGATACGCCCTCGAACAATGAGGCCGGCCCGGAGCGTTAGTTCCGTCAGGCTCCAGGGCGTCACGGCCGCTTCAACGGCTGGCACAACCCACGCCATTATGAGTCCTACAACAATGCAACTGAGGAGAATTCGCCGGCTCAACGCCGAGTTATGCTTCTCCATCTCGTGTCTCCTATGGAACGGCTTCTTACCCCGAGGAAGTATCTAACCGGTAGGCCGGCAGCCTATGCGAATCGACCCGCCATCGAACTGCCAGCGCTCAGCTCCATGATAGCACAGAAGAGACGCTCCCCAGCATTGCAGTTATCAAACTTCCGTGAATTTTAATCAGACCAACTCACTCTGATCGGCGTGGAATGCAGCCTTTATGTCCGGGCTGTCGAGGTAGAAGAAAAGGACTAACCCAAGTACGGCGCGAATGAACGATGGCGCTTCCAACCCGAAGATGCCGGCGCCAAACAGGGTCATCATGAAATCCAGGAGGATAAGCACAAGCGCCGCGATCCGGCCCCAACTCTTCAGCGTAAGGAGTCCCCAGCCTACGATAGCGAAAATGCCGCTGATAGCTACGAAAGCCGGCTCACCCATCTTGACATTCGCATCACGAACAATCCACCACATCTCGGGATCAGCGACGCCGAAGACGAAAAGCAGGAACAGGCCGGCAACGAAGAAATACCCAACCGCACCCAGTGCTACTCCAACAGATCGTCGCATGAATACACCCCGCTTGATTTCAGATTTCAGATTTGCGATTGCAGATTGGGGATTCGCTCGCCCCGGCAAACAAACTTTCCAAATGAAATCATACTTCAATTCATGCATGTGAGCAAGTATAAATTGAAGCAAATCAGCCGCTATAATTGACAGAAACCTCACATCCGACTATACTGCAACCAGTCCCCGAATCGGCCCAGGATTTCCGAGGATGCCAATGAAAAAAGAAGTCCCCCTTTGGCAGGCCTACCGCCTGTTGCAACCAGGAACCGTCGCTCTGGTGACGACGCGCTACCTCGACAAGATCAACGTGATGCCGGCCTCCTGGGTGGCGCCTGTCAGCTTTCACCCGCCGCTCATTGGTGTCGCCGTAGCGCCCGCAAACTTGACCCACGATCTGATTCGCCGGAGCGAGGTCTTTGCATTGAACATCCCCGGCCGGCCACTGGCGGAGCAGGTGGATAGGGCTGGCTGCATCTCCGGTCGCGATGTCGATAACAAGCTGGCTGCACTGGGATTGACAGCCGCCGAGGCAGGCGAAATCGAGGTGCCGCTGATCGAGGAGTGCCTGGCGCACATCGAGTGTGGCCTCGTCCAGGCCATCCCGTTGGGTGATCATGTTTGGCTTGTCGGCCAGGTTCTGGCCGCCCAGGCCGACGACGAAGCCTTCGACGAAACATGGTTGCTGGGCGAGGACGAAGAGACCAGGCCGTTGCTACATCTGGGTGGTCCAATCTACACCCTTCCTGAAACCCGAATTGAGATTCCACGACGAGGGGAGGCAGATGATGATTGACAAAATCCATTGGTTGGGTCACGCGAGTCTACGCATCGAAGCCCCCGGTGCAGTCATCTACGTGGACCCTTGGAAACTGTCGGATGATTCGCCGGCGGCCGACCTGATCCTCATCACTCATGAGCACTACGACCACTGCTCTATCGAGGACATCGCCAAGGTCCGCGCCGATGACACAGTAATCGTGGCGAACTCGGCGGCTGCCAAAAAGTTAAGTGGCCCCGTCCGCGTTGTGCGCGCCGGCGATCAGCTTTCGGCCAGAGGCGTGAAGATAGAGGCGGTGCCGGCCTACAACGTGGACAAGCAATTCCACCCCCCATCGGCGGGACACGTCGGATTTGTGCTGTCGGTTGACGACAGCCGCATCTACATCGCCGGCGACACTGACGTCATCCCAGAAATGAAAGAGATCAGCGCCGACATCGCCATCTTGCCGGTCAGCGGCACCTATGTCATGACCGCTGCTCAAGCTGTGGAGGCGGTGGATATGATCGCTCCAGACATCGCGATCCCGATTCACTACGGCGAGATCGTTGGATCGGAGGCCGATGCCCGGCAGTTGCAGGATCAGGCATCGTGCGAAGTGCGCATTCTACGAAAGGAGAGATGAACCATGAAGACAGGGCGCTACTTATTGCCAGCTCTGCTGCTCACCATATTCGGGCTGGCAGTGGTCATCAGCCAGCCTTCGGCAACACTGGGCCAGAGTGCTGTCGATAACTCCTTCCAGCCGGTGGTCGTGGCGGGCGCACAGGCTGATGCCTTCCTCGGTGGGCCTACGAGCGAACTATTCGCATATTCGTATCGAGGGGGCGCTTGGACTCAGATGCCCTTCCAGATCGACGAGAAGACGTCGAATGAGGATGGCGATCGAGTTTACACCGCCGCAGGAGATGGCCGGCTCGACGCTGACGAAGAGATCGTGTTTATGCTGAAAGACATGGGCGAACAAGCCCCACCATCGGCCTGGGTCGAAAGCGCCGAGACAGATGGTCGTATCGAGGTAGCGGTGCAGGCGAGCGGTGGCAGCCGGCGCTGGGCCTATCTCTTCCATGGTTCGCAACTTAGCCAGACGTTCGAGGCTGACTACGTGCGATTCTCCGGGGCTGCCCAGCGCGTCATCGCTGAGCGCTACGAGGCCGGCTTTCTCGACAATGGCGTTGGCTTGGACGAACTGCGTCTGAACGGCAGCGGGGTAGACATCCTGGATCGCACCAAGATCCGACTGCACATCGTCCTTCGCCTTGGACCTATTCCGATAGGTGAGCGGAGCTGCAACGAGGACACTCTTACCACGGAGGAAGGCTGTGGCCTGGAACCAAGACCCGTGGCCCCCCTGAAGGATGGGCCGGTGCGATTAGTCTGGAGCGAGCATGGCGGGTTCGCCTACGGCAGCCTCTTCCAATCGCGAAATGAGATCAATCCGCCAGCGTTGCCTATCGGGAGTGCGACCATCGACAGCTTGCGTTTCTCGTGGGACTTTGCTGAACAGGCCGTCGCGACGTCGACCCCAACGACCTATCTGGATGCCAACTTGAGCGAACCGGTAATCATCGACGGCCAGCCGGACTCTGTGCCTACACAGCCGCTACCGGCCTGGCGCCAGATATCTCAAGCCACCGGAACGGTGATCATGGTAACGGACCTGTCGACGGCCGGCGGTACGCAGAGCAACTACTACAAAGACGACAGTACACTCGACCCGGATGACACCGGCGACGGACGCTCCTACGGCGACAACGGTTTTTCAATCGACGACCCCAACACCAGCTTCAATCTCGAGACAAACTTGCTCGTGCTGCCCCCCACTGAGGAGAATGTTGGTGCTGCGTATGCCGAGCAACTTGCCACGCCACCCGTGGTGACGGCTACTTTCCAAATACCCAGCGGCCCACTTGACCGCAAAGTTTATGTGCCGCTCATCCGGCGTTGACAAAATGCCGGCATCGTGGTATTATGACAGGTGTTTGTACGAGGCGCGTTTTGTTTCGGAGATCGACCGTGGATACCCGTCAGGTCCTCGCGAACCGGCGAGTTTTTCTTGGACGAACGACGAACAAACCGACTCCTCAACTAATGCTAAACCCGTTGGGAAGGAGGTGTGTTAGGCCGTGCCAGAACGGATCACCGGTACGGTGAAGTGGTTCAGCCGTCAGAAGGGCTATGGTTTTATCCAGCCCGAAGATGGCGAGGACGTTTTCGTCCACTACTCGGCCATCCGGGGTGCCGGTTTCCGGAACCTAGAAGAGGGTGAGCGTGTTGAGTTCACCATCGAGGATAGCCCCAAGGGTCCACAAGCCGCCGATGTCACGAAGGTTGGGTTCTAGACTCGGCAGCCAGACCGATCAGGTTTGACTGTTGAACAAAAAGCCACCGGCTAAGTTACTGCCGGTGGCTTTTTGTTTGTGTTGATCCTTCTATTGGGTTCAGTCCGCAGTTGCCTACAGAACATTGTACAGGTTATTGAGAGGGGAAATGATCCAGGCCAGGAGCAGCATCAGCACGAGGGCGACCAGCCCATCGCCGGCCCGCCGGCTACGATAAACCAGGTGGAGTACCGCGACCTGACCGAAAGCCAGCAACATCCAGCCGGCCCACACCCCCGTACGCAGCCAGGGCGGCTCCACCCCCTGCACATTGCTCAAAAGGGCATCATGCCCCCAGCCATATGGCACGTCGAAGGATACGAAAAGCCAGGCGATCCATACCAGAATGAACAGGGAGGACAGTATTCTACTTGCTCCTCCTCGCACCAGCCGGCTTTCACCTACGACCTCGGCCAGCAGCACGTACAGGCCATACAGCACCATCAGGCCTCGATAGATGAGCGTGTAGTCCAGATTCATCGCGCTGTCATGT